>NZ_DATNJW010000089.1:0-3406 GCF_035603715.1 Mycobacterium sp.
GCAGGTCGCGGCTAAGCTAACTGAGTTAATGGTCGGCGCCGAGAATGTCACTCAGCAGAAAGGGGCGATCCCCGGCGTGCAGATCGCATCCAAGACTGGTACCGCAGAGCACGGCACCGACCCGCGCCACACACCACCGCACGCGTGGTACATCGCCTTTGCGCCCGCGAAGGCTCCGAAGGTGGCCGTCGCGGTGCTTGTAGAGGACGGCGCTGACCGGTTATCGGCGACCGGAGGCGCGCTTGCCGCACCGATCGGGCGCGCGGTCATCGAGGCCGCGCTGCAGGGAGGACCATGAGCCCGCGAGTAGGTGTGACGCTGTCTGGCCGCTACCGCCTGCAACGCTTGATTGCTACCGGGGGCATGGGCCAGGTATGGGAAGCCGTCGACAGCCGGCTGGGACGCCGCGTCGCCGTCAAGGTGCTCAAGGCCGAGTTCTCCCAAGACTCTGAATTCATCGAGCGCTTCCGGGTTGAGGCGCGCACCACCGCGATGCTCAACCATCCCGGCATCGCCAGCGTTCACGACTATGGCGAGACCCAGATGGAGGGCGAAGGGCGCACCGCCTATCTGGTGATGGAATTGGTCAACGGCGAGCCGCTCAACTCGGTGCTCAAGCGGACCGGCCGGCTATCGCTGCGGCACACGCTGGACATGCTCGAGCAGACCGGACGGGCGCTGCAGGTCGCGCACGCGTCCGGCCTGGTGCACCGCGACGTCAAGCCGGGCAACATCCTGATCACCCCGACCGGTCAGGTGAAGATCACCGACTTCGGCATCGCGAAAGCCGTCGACGCCGCCCCGGTGACTCAGACCGGCATGGTGATGGGCACCGCCCAGTACATCGCTCCGGAGCAGGCACTGGGCCACGACGCGACCCCATCGAGCGATGTGTATGCGCTGGGAGTGGTTGGCTACGAAGCGATTTCGGGTAAGCGGCCATTCACCGGCGACGGTGCGTTGACCGTGGCGATGAAGCACATCAAGGAACCGCCGCCGCCGCTGCCATCCGACCTGCCGCCGAACGTACGCGAGCTCATCGAGATCACCCTGGTCAAGAACCCCGGCATGCGTTACCGCAGTGGGGGACCGTTCGCCGACGCTGTCGCCGCCGTCCGCGCCGGCCGCCGCCCACCACGGCCCAACCAGGCCGCGGGTGGGGCACGTGCCACACCGGCGGCCATTCCGTCCGGCACCCCAACCCGAGCCGCGGCCGCGGCCACCACCCGAGCGCCCGCCGCCCGTCGCGTACGGCCCACCACCGGCGGTCACCGCACTCCGCCCCCGCGCCGCACCTTCTCATCCGGTCAGCGGGCGCTGCTGTGGGCCGCCGGCGTCCTGGGCGCGTTGGCGATCATCATCGCGATTCTGATCGTGATGAACTCGCACAACAACAATTCGCAGCAGCAACCCTCCACACCCACCGTGACCGACACCGGAGCACCGCCCAGCAAGTCTGAGTCGCCGCCGGCACATCCAACTAATTGGACGTACCGGGGGGCGGCGGGTAATCCTGGAGGGCAATGCCAGCTGCTCACACCCAGGCGGGCACCATCGCTGACCTTCTCCTTCGCGGTGGTGTCCCAACACGAGAAACCGCAATGACGACCCCGCAGCACCTGTCCGACCGCTACGAACTCGGTGAGATCCTCGGCTTCGGTGGCATGTCCGAGGTCCACCTGGCCCGGGATGTCCGGCTGCACCGAGACGTAGCGGTCAAGGTGCTGCGCGCCGACCTGGCCCGCGACCCCAGCTTCTACCTGCGCTTCCGGCGGGAAGCGCAGAACGCGGCGGCGCTCAACCACCCGGCGATCGTCGCGGTGTACGACACCGGCGAGGCGGAGACGGCCGCCGGGCCGCTGCCCTACATCGTGATGGAGTACGTCAACGGTGTGACGTTGCGCGACATCGTGCACACCGACGGTCCGATGACGCCGACCCGCGCCATCGAGGTCATCGCCGACGCCTGCCAGGCACTCAATTTCTCCCACCAGCACGGCATCATCCACCGCGACGTGAAGCCGGCCAACATCATGATCAGCACCACCAACGCGGTCAAGGTGATGGACTTCGGTATCGCGCGGGCGCTGTCCGACGGCGGCAACAGCGTCACCCAGACCGCCGCGGTGATCGGCACCGCGCAATACCTTTCGCCCGAGCAGGCTCGCGGCGACACCGTCGACGCCCGCTCCGACGTGTACTCGCTGGGTTGTGTGCTCTACGAAATGCTTACCGGCGAACCACCTTTCGTAGGCGACTCGCCGGTCGCGGTGGCCTACCAGCACGTCCGCGAAGATCCGGTGCCGCCGTCGCTGCGCTATGAGGGCATCCCCGCCGACCTGGACGCAGTCGTGCTCAAGGCGCTGGCGAAGAACCCCGAGAACCGCTACCAGACGGCCGCCGAGATGCGCTCCGATCTGGTCCGGGTGCACAACGGTGAGCCGCCGGAGGCACCCAAGATCCTCACTGAGGCCGAGCGCTCGTCGCTGATGGCCACGCCGCATTCGAACGACCCGGCGGGAGCGCAGACCAATCCGCTGCCCCGCCAGCAGCTCGACTTTGTCCGCGAGCGCAGTCCCGGTTCGGTGAGCCGCTGGGTGATCGCCGTTGCAGCGCTGGCGGTGCTGACCGTCGTGGTCACCATCCTGATCAACACGTTCGGCGGCGGCATGCGCAACGTGCAGGTGCCCGACGTACGCAATCAGGCGTCGGCCGACGCGATCGCCGCCCTGCAGAACCACGGCTTCAAGACCCGCACCCAGCAGAAGCCCGACTCGTCCGTCCAACCCGACCATGTCATCGGGACGGACCCGGGCGCCAACGTGAAAGTCGGTGCCGGCGAGCTGATCACGGTCGAGGTCTCCACCGGGCCCGAGCAGCGCGAGGTGCCGGACGTCTCCTCGCTGAGCTACGCCGCGGCGGTGAAGAAGCTGAAGTCCGCGGGCTTTAGTCGGTTCAAACAAGTCAACTCGCCGTCGACGCCGGAGACGAAAGACAAAGTCATCGGTACCAACCCGCCGGCCAACCAGACGTCGGCGATCACCAACGAGATCACCGTGATCGTCGGCTCGGGCCCGTCGAGCAAGCAGGTGCCCGACGTCGCCGGGCAGGCCGCCGACGAGGCGCAGAAGAATCTGACGGTGTACGGGTTCTCCAAGTTCGCTCAGGCAGCCGTCGACAGTCCCCGGCCGGCCGGCTCGGTGATCGGCACCAATCCGCCTGCGGGAGCTAATGTTCCGGTCGACACGGTGATCGAGTTGCAGGTGTCCAAAGGCAACCAATTCATCATGCCCGACGTGACCGGAATGTTCTGGACCGACGCAGAACCGCGGTTACGCGCGTTGGGCTGGACGGGGATTCTGGACCGAGGCCCCGACGTCGATGCCGGTGGCTCCCAACACAACCG
>NZ_DATNJW010000090.1:0-24832 GCF_035603715.1 Mycobacterium sp.
GCCGACCCGCTGGCTGGTCGTCGACATCGCCAACGATCCGCTCGGCCATCCCAACAGTGAAGTCGGCGCCGACCCGGCACGCCCCTATGCCTCGATCTCGATCGCGCACGGAATTCGCCGGTTCGAGTTCATGATTCACGCCGACGAGACCGATGAGCAGGCCGAAGATCCAGCCTTCCTCACCCGGATGCTGGCGTCGATGGTGCCGCATCCCGACCGCGTCGACGTGATCCGGCACCGGCTGTACACCCATCACTCTCGGATCGCCGGCGCATTCCGCCGCGGCCGCCTGCTGCTGGCCGGTGACGCCGCGCACCTGATGCCGGTGTGGCAGGGGCAGGGTTACAACAGCGGAATCCGCGACGCGGCGAATCTGGGCTGGAAGCTTGCCGCCGTGGTGAACGGCTACGCCGAAGACGCGTTGCTCGACACCTACGACGTCGAACGTCGCAAGCATGCCCGGGCGATGATCGACCTGTCGACGATGGTGGGTCGCGTCATCTCGCCGACCAACCGGCGGGTCGCCGCGGCTCGGGACCTGTTGGTGCGGTCCGCGTCGATTGTGCCGTCGCTCAAGCGATATGTGCTCGAGATGCGATTCAAGCCGATGCCGCGATACGAGCAGGGCGCCGTCGTGCACCCCGAACCGCGGCGAGACGATTCGCCGGTCGGGACACTGTTCGTCCAACCCCGGGTGGATACCCGAGAGCAGCAGAACGTGCTGTTCGACGACGTTGTCGGCGGCTGGTTCGCCGTCATGTGCTGGAACAACAATCCGCGGGAAATTCTCGGCGCCAAGGCATTTGCGGATTGGCAGGCGCTGGGCGCCAAGCTCGTCGCCGCCCGGCCATTGACCCAGCTGCACTGGGACGGCGATGACGATCCCGACGTGACTGTTGTCGGCGACCGGACCGGTGAGCTCAAGGCCTGGTTCGACGCTCACCAGGAATCCGTGCTGTTCCTGCGCCCCGATCGCTGCATCGCGGGCGCGTGTATCGCTCAGCTCGCCCCCGACGTGAGTGCCTCGCTCTTCGAGGTCCTCACTTTGACACCGGGAGGCGGTGATTTTCAAAGTGCCCATAGCCCTGTGCTGCATGTCCCACAGCCCACTGCTCAATCTGCCCGGGCCGTCACAGGACCTTCTTGATGACATCGGCGGCGCGCTCACGCAGGCAAGGGATTTCGTCACGGACTTCGACCCGGAGCTCGTCGTCATCTTTGCCCCCGACCACTACAATGGCTTCTTCTACCGGACGATGCCGCCGTTCTGCATCGGCACCGACGCGCAGGGAGTCGGCGACTACGGCACCCACGGCGGCCCGCTCGACGTCCCCGAGGCCACCGCTGTCGCCTGCGCGAAAGCGGTGCTGTCGGCCGGCGTCGACATCGCCATCTCGGCGCACATGGACGTCGATCACGGCACCGTTCAACCGCTGGAGAAGTTGTTCGGCACCGCGACGGCGAAGCCGGTGATTCCGATCTTCATCAACTCGGTCGCCACCCCGCTGGGTCCGCTGCATCGCTGTCACACGCTCGGCACAGCAGTCGGCAGCTACCTGGCCACCCTGAGCAAGCGGGTCTTGGTGGTGGGATCCGGTGGGCTGTCGCATGATCCGCCGGTCCCGACCCTGGCGACCGCGACGCCTCAGATCGTCGAGCGGATCGTGCACGGCCGTCCGATGACCCCGGAGCAGCGATCGGCGCGGCAGACCGCGGTGATGGAGGCAGCCAAGAAGTTCGCCGGCGGCGAGAGCGACCTCCAGCCGCTCAACCCTGACTTCGACAAACAATTCCTGGAGATCATCGACAGCGGTCATCTCGACGAGTTGGACAAGTGGTCGAACGCCTTCATCGCCGGTAACGGCGGCAACTCCGCGCACGAAATCCGCACCTGGGTAGCCGCTTTCGCGGCACTAGCCGCCGCCGGACCGTATGAGACCGGCGTGCGCTACTACAAGCCGGCTCCCGAGTTGATCGCCGGCTTCGCGGTCAGGACGGCGGTGCCGGCGGCATGAGTGACACGTTCGACACCGTCGTCGATGTCCTGGTCATCGGTTCTGGAGGCGGCGGCATGACGGCGGCGTTGGCCGCCCAAGCCTCCGGCCTCAACACGCTGGTCATCGAAAAGTCCAGCCACTTCGGCGGTTCCACCGCGCTGTCCGGTGGCGGCATCTGGGTACCTGGAGCGCCGGCGCAACGACGGGCCGGCTACACGCCGCCGCCCGACGGCGTCGTTGACTACCTACGGCGCATCACCGACGGCTTGGTCAGTGAGGCGCGAATTCGGCAGTACGTCGACGCGGCGCCGGAGATGATGGAGTTTCTCGAGAAGCTCAGCCCCTGGTTCGAGTTCGTCTGGAAGCCAGGATATGCCGACTACTACCCCGAACTTCCCGGCGGTTCCGAACTCGGCAGCACGATCAACGTTCCCCCTATCGATCTGCGCACGCTGGCTGACGAGGAGCAGCACCTGCTGGCACCGTTGGCACTGGCGCCGCGCGGAATCTGGCTGGGACCCAAAGAACTTCGCTCGTTCTACCAGGTGCGCCAGTCATGGGCCGGTAAGGGCGTGTTGGTGAAGCTGGTGTGGCGGATGATCAGGGCCCGGGTCTTCGGCGACCGGATGGCGGCTATCGGGCAGTCGCTGGCTGCACGCATGCGGCTGGCGATGAAGGACCGCGGCATTCCGCTCTGGCTGGACACGCCGATGACGCAGCTGATCACCGACAACGACGGATCGGTAACCGGCGCGGTCGTCGTGAAAGACAATGTGCTCCATCGGATCTGCGCCCGGCGAGGCGTGATCATGGCGACTGGTGGCTTCGACCACGACATGGCCTGGCGCAAAGAGCACCAGCCGGTCGTGGATCAGGACTGGAGCTTCGGCAACCCGGCGGCCACCGGCGACGGGATCCGGGCCGGCCAGCAGGTCGGCGCCGCCGCAGACATGCTCGACGAGGCCTGGTGGTTTCCGGCGATCCAATGGCCGGATGGCCGCATGCAATTCATGCTTAACGAGCGCATGATGCCGTCCCAGTTCATCGTCAACGGCGACGGAAAGCGGTTCATCAATGAGGCGGCGCCCTACATGGACTTCGGCCACGCGATGATCGAGGGCCAGAAATCGGGCGTCACTCACATCCCGTGCTGGCTCATCACCGACCATCGATCATTCCTGAACTATGTAGTCGCAGGTCATCTGCCGATACCCAAGATCCCCTTCGCCCCGGTGCCCACCGGACGCAAGATCCCGAAAGCCTGGCTGGAGTCCGGTGTGGTCAAGGCGGCGAATAGCTGGGATGACCTCGCGGCCAAGATCGGAGTCCCGCCTGCGCAACTGGACAGCACGGCAACACGTTTCAACGAGCTGGCGGGCAACGGTCACGACGACGATTTCAACAGAGGTGACAGCGTCTACGACAATTACTACGGAGACCCCACTCTGCCCAACCCCAACTTGCATCCGCTGGGTAAGCCGCCCTACTACGCGTTCCGGATGGTTCTCGGCGATCTAGGCACCTCGGGTGGTCTGCGCACCGATGAACACGCACGGGTGCTGCGCGCCGATGACACCGTCGTGCGCGGCCTGTACGCGGTAGGCAACACCACGGCAGCGGTCATGGGCCGCAGCTATGCCGGCGCCGGCGCCACCATCGGTCCCGCCATGACCTTCGGCTACGTCGCGGCCAAACACCTCGTCAGCGAAAGCTCAACTCAATCAATTGCTCCGGGAGGTACCAGTTGAAAATCTCACTGTTCTACGAATTCGCGCTACCGCGCCCGTGGTCGGACGACGACGAGCACGTACTGCTCAAGGAGTGTCTCGACGAGGTCGAGGCGGCCGACAAGGCCGGCTTCTCCACCGTCTGGCTGACCGAACACCATTTCCTGGAGGAGTACTGCCACTCCACCGCTCCGGAGATGTTCCTGGCTGCGGCCAGTCAGCGGACCAAGGACATCCGGCTGGGATTCGGCATCATGCACCTGCCACCTGCGGTCAACCATCCCGCCCGGGTCGCCGAGCGGATCGCCACCCTGGATCTGATATCAGACGGCCGAGTGGAATTCGGCACCGGCGAATCGTCCTCGATCGGGGAGCTCGGCGGCTTCAACATCGACCCCGCCGACAAGCGGGCACAGTGGGAGGAGGCCCTGGAGGTCTCGATCCGCTGCATGATCGAGGAGCCCTTCACCGGATTCAAGGGCGAACACATCCAGATGCCGGCCCGCAACGTCGTCCCGAAGCCGCTGCAGAAGCCACATCCGCCGGTGTGGGTCGCCTGCACCCGGCCGGCTTCGGTCCAGATGGCCGCCCAAAAGTGCATCGGGGCATTGAGTTTCGCCTACACCGGCCCCGGTCCGCTGACCGAACGGGTGAACGGCTACTACAAGGAGCTCGAGGAGAGCGGCGTGCCGATCACCCCCGCGATCAACCCGAACATCCTCGCGATCGGTGGCGACCTGTCCATGATGGTCGCCAAGACTGACGAGCAGGCCGTGCAACGACTCGGGATGGGCGGTGGGTTCTTCTCCTTCGGGATCATGCACTATTACATGACCGGCGTGCACACGCCGGGACGTACCGGCGTGTGGAAGCGCTATCTCGAAGAGTGCGAGAAGGATCCGACACTGGCCTACGGACCCGGCCGCGGCGCGATCGGCTCGCCGGCCACCGTCCGTGAGTTCCTGCGGGGTTACGAGGAGAGCGGCGTCGACGAGATCATCCTGCTGCTCAACCCGCGCAGTCACGAAGGCACAATGGAGTCTATCGAGCTGATGGGCAAAGAGGTGCTGCCGGAGTTCATCGAGCGTGACGAGAAGGCGGTGGCCGAGAAGGCCAAGCGGTTGGCGCCGGTCGTCGAGAAGATCGAGTCGCGCCGGCCCGAGCCGACCGCGCCGAAGTTCGACGAGAGCTACTCGTTTGGTGGCTTGCCCACCGGACGCGGCGGAAAGTTCACCGCGAGTGAGATTCCCGAGGCGATGGCCGAGATCAACGAGGGCCGTGTGCAGGCGGCTCAACGTCTCAAAGACGAGAAGAAGTAGTCGTCGTTGGGACAGGTCGACGAGCTGCTGCGCTATGACGGTCGCCGTGCCGTAGTCACCGGGTGCGCGTCGGGCATCGGCGCGCATGTGGTGCGCCAGCTCACCGAGTTAGGTGCCTATGTCGTCGGATTCGACAAACAGGTTCCGAGCGAAGACATCGCGGAGTTTTACACCGTCGACCTGACCGACCCGGCATCGATCGATGCCGCCGTGAGTTCGGTTGGTGGACAGGTCGATGCGCTGTTCAACATCGCCGGCGTCTCGTCCGGGATCGGCGATCCATTGCTGGTCCTCACGATCAACTTCCTCGGGCTGCGACACGCCACCGAGGCGCTGTTGGAGAAGATGCCGGCCGGATCGTCCATCGCGAGCGTGTCTTCGCTTGCGGCAAAGGAGTACCGGGAGCATCAGCAGGTAGTCGGTGGGCTGTTGAACACCACGACGATGTCCGAGGGCATCGAGTGGTGTCACCGTCATCCCGACGCTTTGGCCGACGGGGGCTACCGGCTGTCCAAGGAAGCGATCATCCTGTACACCATGAGCAAGACCGTAGCACTCGGTGGCCGGGGTATTCGGATCAACTGCACCGGGCCCGGTGTCACCGAGACGCCGATTCTCGACCAACTGCGTGGCGCGTACGGTCAGGGCTTTCTCGATGACATCCCCAAACCGCTGGGTCGGGTCTCCGGTCCTGACGAGCAGGCGGCGGTTCTGGTGTTCCTGAATAGCCAAGCCGCCAGCTATATTTCAGGCCAGGTACTGTGGGTCGACGGTGGCAATCTCGGCGCCGCCACCGCGCGCGAACTCGAAGAAGGGCGAGCACTGTGGCCAGCCTGACCGACTTCCGCCGGGTGGCCGGCGAGGTATCCAACTGGGGACGCTGGGGAGACTCCGACGAGCTCGGGACCCTGAACTTCATCACGGCGGACAAGATCGCCGAAGCGGCCGCTCTGGTCAAGCACGGCAAAGTCTTTCCGTTGGGCGTGGACTTCGGATCGTCTGGCCCTCAGGGATCATTCAAGTTCCGGCACAACCCGATTCACGTGATGACGGTAGACGGCGGCGACGCGCACTCGCTGCCCAGATTCGGGCCGGATTGGGCCGCCAATCCCGGTGCCCAGGAAATGGGAAAATACTTCCAGGACGATCTGTTCCGCTTCAACGACGACATGATCATCATGCCGCTGCAATGCGCCACCCAATGGGACGCGCTTTCACACGTCTACTACGAGGAAAAGCTGTACAACGGCTTTCCGGCCGACTCGGTGACCAGCTTCGGTGCGCCCTACTGCGGCATCGACAAGGTCGACGGCAAGGGCATCACCTCGCGAGGGGTGCTTCTCGATGTGGTGCGGTACCGCGGTGTCGAGACCTTCCTGAAACTCGGCAACCCGGTCACACCCGCAGAGCTCGACGACGTGGCGCGGGCGCAGGGAGTCACGGTCGGTCGCGGCGACATCGTTCTGGTCAGAACGGGTTGGTGGGCAAGGTTTTTAGAGACCGGCAACGGCAGCGAACCCGGGTCTGGATTGGACTGGCAGTGCGCGTCCTGGCTGCACGACCATGACATCGCGGCGGTGGCCGCCGACAACCTGATGGTCGAAGACCCGGTATCCGGTGTCAAGGGAACAATGCTGCCGATGCACATGCTGTGCCTGCGTGATATGGGGTTGATGCTCGGCGAGTACTGGGATCTCAACGCTTTAGCAGCAGACTGCGCTGCCGACGGAGTGTACGAGTTCCAGCTCATCGCACCGCCGCTGAGGTTCGTCGGTGCGGTGGGTTCTCCGGTGAATCCCATCGCGATCAAGTAGGAGCACGGGCGTGCAGATTCACGGCAGAACGGTGTTGATCGACGGGCTTTCCACTAGCTACCTGGAGGCCGGTCACGGTGATCCAGTGGTTCTGCTGCACGGTGGTGAATTCGGGATCAGCGCCGAAATCGGCTGGGAAGCAACGATACCCGCGCTCGCGGAGCGCTATCGAGTGTTGGCGCCCGACATGTTGGGTTTCGGCCAGTCGGCCAAGGTCATCGACTTCAACGACGGCCGTGGCATGCGGATTCGCCACATCGCCCGGTTCTGCGAGACGCTGGGTGTCGGCTCGGCACATTTCGTCGGCAACTCGATGGGTGCAATCAACTTGCTCGTCGACGCCACGTCGGAGTCTCCGCTGCTGCCGCTGCGCAGTCTGGTGGCCATTTGCGGCGGCGGCGAAATTCAGCGCAACCAGCACATGGAGGCGCTGTACGACTACGACGCGACGGTGCCGGCCATGCGCCGAATCGTCGAGGCGCTCTTCCACGATCCGAAATATCCAGCCGACGAGGCCTACGTCGAGCGCCGCTATGAATCCAGCATCGCCCCCGGCGCGTGGGAGGCGCTCGCCGCGGCACGGTTCCGGCGGCCCGGCGCGGCACCGCCGCCAGCGCCGTCGAGCAAGCGGGCCTATCAGCGCGTCACGGTTCCGGCACTGGTAGTCGAGGGTGCCTGCGACAAACTGCTTCCGCCCGGCTGGGCGAAGGAGATCGCTGATCAGCTTCCGAAGGGACGATCGGCCGTCATCGATGCTGCGGGGCATTGCCCGCAGATCGAGCAGCCCGCCGACACAAACGCGCTTTTGCTGGACTTTCTGGCCTCTGTCGAGGGCTGAGCGGTCACACGCAAAGCTGGCACAAAGCGGGCATTAATCTTTTATTAAGCTCGGCGCTGTTTGCTGTTAACGATGTGCCCGCCGTCGAGAGGAGCCTTTGTGAAGGCCAACCGATATCTCGCGGCGCTGAGCTTGCTGGTCACGGGCGCCCTGGCGCTATCGGCGTGTGGCAGCAGCAGCAGCACCTCGACATCCGCGCCCGGCCCACCGGCGGTACCCGTCACCTGCGGCGGTAAGAAGAAGCTGCAGGCCAGCGGTTCAACCGCGCAGGAGAACGCGATCGAGCAGTTCGTCTACGCCTTCATCCGCGCCTGCCCGGGCTCCACGTTGGATTACAACGCAAACGGGTCGGGCGCCGGTGTGCAGCAGTTCGTCGACAACGAAACCGATCTGGCCGGCACCGACAAGCCGCTGGACCCGGCGAAGGGCGAGCCCGACCGGGCCCAGCAGCGTTGCGGATCACCCGCCTGGGATCTGCCCGCGGTGTTCGGCCCGATCGCGGTCACCTACAACGTGGCCGGGGTGACCTCGCTGAATCTGGACGGGCCGACCACGGCGAAGATCTTCAACGGCAGCATCAAGGACTGGAACGACCCGGCCATCAAGGCGCTCAACGCTGACGTCAACCTGCCCGCAACGCCGATCCACGTGGTGTTCCGCGACGACAAGTCGGGCACCACGTACAACTTTCAGAAGTATCTTGCTGCCGCATCCGACGGCACCTGGGGCAAAGGCACCGACGAGACGTTCGACGGTGGGGTTGGCCAGGGCGCGAGCGGTAATGAAGGGACCTCGACAGCTCTGCGGGCGACCGACGGGTCAATCACTTACAACGAATGGTCGTTTGCGGTGGGCCACCAGTTGAGCATGGCCCAGATCCTCACATCGGCCGGCCCGGACCCGGTGACGATCACGCCTGACTCGGTCGGCAAGACGATCGCCGGGGCGAAATTCGCCGGTCAAGGCAACGATCTGGTGGTTGACACGTCGTCGTTCTATAAGCCGTCGCAGGCCGGCGCCTATCCGATCGTGCTCGCCACGTATGAAATCGTTTGCTCGAAGTACCCGGATTCCGCGACGGGTGCGGCGGTAAAAGCGTTCATGCAAGCCACAATTGGAGCCGGCCAGGACGGCTTGGATCAATACGGATACATCCCCATGCCGAGCTCGTTTCAAACGAAGCTGTCCGCGGCCGTGAACGAGATCTCATGATGGAGCGTCGACGATGATCGGCAGTCAACCGGGCGCACGGGTCGGCTCGTGGTTCGGGCCCTACCGGCTGATGCGCCTGCTGGGACGTGGCGGGATGGGGGAGGTCTACGAAGCAGAGGACACCCGCAAGGGCCGGGTGGTGGCGCTGAAGCTCATATCGCCGGACTTCTCGGACGACCCGATGTTCCGTGCCCGGATGCAGCGCGAGGCCGGTGCGGCCGGAAGATTGACCGAGCCGCATGTGGTGCCCATACACGATTACGGCGAGATCAATGGGCAGCTCTATCTGGACATGCGCCTGATCGACGGCGACAACTTGGCCACCCTGCTGAAACGGACCGGGCCGATGAGTCCGCCACGTGCGGTGGCCATCGTGCGACAGGTCGCCGCTGCGCTGGACGCCGCGCACGCCGGCGGCGTTACCCACCGCGACGTGAAGCCAGAGAACATCCTGATCACCGGCGATGATTTCGCTTACCTCTTGGATTTCGGCATTGCCCGTGCCGACGCCGACCCCGGATTGACCCAAGCCGGTATGACGCTGGGAACGTACAAGTACATGGCCCCCGAGCGTTTCAGTGACCATGAAGTCACCTATCGCTCCGACATCTATTCGCTGGCATGCGTTCTTGGTGAATGTCTCAGCGGGGCACCGCCTTTCCGCGCCGACAGCATCGAGCGGTTGGTTGCCGCGCATCTGATGGAGCCTGCCCCGCGGCCCAGCCAGTTGCGCCCAGGGAAGGTTCCGGCGGCCCTCGATCAGGTGATCGCCCAGGGAATGGCCAAGAATCCCGAGGATCGTTACCGCAGTGCCGGCGAATTGGCCAACGCCGCTTTGCACGCGCTGACCGTCTCCGAGCAGCACCAGGCTGAAAGCATTTTGCAGCACGGTGAGGATGCGGCCAACGCACACACCATGGCTCGTCCCGCGGTGGCCGCCGCGGGTGCGAGAAGTTGGTCTGCACCGCCCGCCGGTGCCGGCGGTTGGGGTCATCACTCCGGCGGTTCGCTACCCGGTCGGCAGAACGCCACCCGGCAACCCGACTTCAGTTCCCCTCCGCCGCAACGGCGCGACCGGCGCAGGCTGTGGATGATCATCGGCGCTGTTGCGGTGCTGCTCGTCGCCGTATTCGGATATGTGGTGCGCCCGCACGGTGGACCGGCCGCCGAGTCCTGCGGACAGAATGTGCTGCCGTTCAACGGACTCAACTTCCGCCTGTCACCCGGCGGGGTGGCTGTGGATTCCGCCGGTGTCGTGTACGTCACCAACCAGGGCATGTACGGCCGGGTGGTGAAGTTGACACCGGGGTCGGACACCCCGACAGTGTTGCCGTTCACCGGCCTGTACCAGCCGCAGGCGGTCGCCGTTGACGTGGCGGGCGCGGTGTATGTCACCGACTTCAACCACCGGGTCGTGAAGATGGCCGCCGGCTCGAACAACCAAACGCAGCTTCCCTTTACCGGCTTGAGCTATCCCGAAGGGCTCGCGGTCGACTCCGCCGGCAGCGTATATGTCGCCGACCGCGGGAACGACCGGGTGGTGAAATTGCCGGTCGGCACCAACACCCCGACCGTTCTGCCGTTCACCGGTCTGAACAACCCCGATGGCGTTGCGGTCGACGGCGCCGGCAACGTGTACGTCACCGACTCCGACAACAACAGAGTGGTGAAGCTGGATGCCGGCTCCAACGAACAGACACGCCTGCCGATCGCCGGGCTCACGGTGCCGTGGGGCGTCGTCGTGGACGGCGCGGGCAACGTCTATGTCAGCGAGCACGATAACAATCAGGTATTGAAACTGCCCCCGGGCTCGAATGCCCCAACTCCGTTGGCGCTCAACGGCCTCAACACTCCGCTGCAGCTGGCGCTGGACAAGGACGGCAACGTGTACATTGCCGATCGCGGCAACGACAGGGTGGTCAAGCTCCGGGTCGCCGGATGTACGGGATAGCTCCGGACCGGTTCAACGGCGCCGGATGGCGATCAGCCGGTTGGCCAGCGCGGCCGCCAGGTACACCATCGCCACCACGATGATCAGTGTCAGTGCTGCTCCCCAAACCCTCAGGAAGCCGGCGTGTTCGGGGTTGTTGAGTTCGGAGTAGATCAACAACGGTAGAGACGCCATGTTGCCGTTGAAGATGTCGAAGTTGATCGACCGGCTGTAACCGACCAGCACCAACACCGGGGCGGTTTCGCCCATCACCCGCGCGATCGACAGCAACACGCCGGTGATGATGCCCGGCATCGCGATAGGGACGACGATCCGCATGATCGTTTTCCACTTGGGAATTCCCAAGGCGTAGCCGGCTTCTCGCAGATCTTGAGGCACCAGCCTGAGCATCTCCTCGGTCGATCGCACCACGACCGGCAACATCAGCAGGACCAGCGCGAGTGACACCGCGAAGGCGCTCTGCTCGAATCCCATGGTGGCGATCCACAGGCTGAAGATGAACAGCGCCGCCACGATCGAGGGCAGTCCGGCGAGCACGTCGACCATGAAGGTGGTGAATTTGGCCAGCCGGCCAGATCGGTACTCGGCCAGGTACACCGCGGTCATGAATCCCAGTGGCACAGCGATGATCGCTGCGACCGCGGCCTGCACCACGGTGCCGTACAGGGCGTGATACACCCCGCCGGAGAACTGCTCTGGCAGCACACCGCGTAGCGAGTGGCTCCACCATCCGGGCCGGGTGATCGCGTACCCGCCCCGTTGGACGACAATCCACAGCACCCAGATCAGCGGTACCAACGCGATACCGAACGAGACCAGGAAAAATGTTGCCGCGATCTTGTTCTTGATTCGCCGGCTGAGACTGATCGGCTGGACCGCCGCGGTTTTGACCGGCAAATCGAGTGTGGGCGCGCTCATACCTTGACCGCCCTTCCGACGATCCCGCGGGCGACCGCGTTGACGAGGAAGGTGAGGACGAACAGCACGAATCCAGCCGAGATATAGGCGCCGGTGGGCAGTGGTTCACTGAATTCACTTGCCGCAGACGCAATTTTCGATGCGAAGGTGTAGCCACCGTCGAACAGAGACCAATGACCGGCAGAAGCCGACGCACGCAGGATGATCAGCACGGCCACGGTTTCGCCCAGTGCGCGGCCGAGCCCGAGCATCGACGCGGCGACGGCACCGCTGCGGCCGTACGGCAGCACCGTCATCCTCACCACTTCCCATTTCGTCGCACCCAGGGCTTGTGCGGCTTCGGTGTGGCTAATCGGCGTCTGCCGGAACACTTCCCGCGACACCGACGTGATGATGGGCAGGACCATTACCGCGAGCACAACGCCCGCCGTGAAGATATTGCCGCCACCGGCCAGTGACACGTCGCCGGCCTTGAACAGAAAGAACCAACCCAGCTCTCGATTGAGCAATGACTCGATCGGCTCGAGTTGTGGTGCCAGCACGAAGATTCCCCAGAGCCCGAAGACAATCGACGGCACTGCGGCGAGCAGATCGACGATTGCCCCGAAGGTCCGCGACAGCCGCGGCGGCGCGTACTGGGTCAAAAACACCGCGATGCCGATCGCGATCGGCACGGCCAATGCCATCGCCCACAGTGAACTCAGCAGCGTCACCATGAACAGGTCGCGGATGCCGAACGCCATCTTGGTGCTGTCGACGGTATTGAACTGCGCGCTGGTGAAGAAATTCGCGTGGTTCGCGCGCAGCGCTGGAATCGCATGGATCAGCAGGAATATCGCGATCAGCCCGATAACGATGGTGATCGTCGAAGCGGCAAGGGCGGCGGCCGACTTGAAAAGCCGGTCGCCCGCAGGTGCCTTAGCTCCCTCGCCGGCGCTGCGCGCGGGCACTGTCGCGGTGGACATGATGGCCCTTGATCAAGCGATGGCGTTGACCGCGGTTGACAGGCTCGACTTGAAGGCGTCGGGGATCGGGATGTATCCGTTGTCCGCCAAGCCATTCTGGCCGGGCCCGATGGTCGCCTGCAGGAACGCCTTGACGGCCGTGCCGACCTGGCTGTCCGAATACTTTGAACAGACAACCTCATACGTTGCCAACACGATCGGGTACGCGCCCGATTGCGTGGGCTTGTAGAACGACAGCGTGTCCAGGATCAGGTCGTTGCCCTGCCCCTTGATCTTTGCCCCGGCGATCGTCTTGCCGACTGAATCAGCGCTGATCGCAACGGGATCGGGACCTGCGGCGGTGACGATCTTTGCCTCATTGAGCTTCTGGGCCTGGGCGAACGACCATTCGTTATAGGTGATCGACCCAGGAGTGTTCTTGATGGCCGCCGAGGTGCCGTCGTTGCCCTTGGCGCCTTCACCGATGCCGCCGTTGAACGACTTGCCATGGCCCTTGCCCCACGCACCGTCGGATGCGCCGTCGAGGTACTGCTGGAAATTGTCCGTTGTTCCGGACTGGTCGCTGCGGAACACCACGTGGATCGGCAGATCGGGGAGGGTGGTGCCTGCATTGAGCGCGGTGATCGCGGGGTCATTCCACGTCTTGATGGTGCCGTTGAAGATCTTCGCCGTGGTCGGTCCGTCCAGGTTCAGCGAGGTCACGCCGGTGACGTTGTAGGTCACCGCGATCGGCCCGAACACCACCGGCAGATCCCATGCGGACGACCCGCACCGCTGCTGCGCTTTGGCGTGTTCGTCGTCGCTCAGCGCCACGTCCGATCCACCGAAATCGGTTTGGTTGCCGACGAATTCATTGATCCCTGCGCCTGAGCCGTTCGCCGTGTAGTTCAGGGTTTGACCTGAGCACGCCTGCTCGAATGCGTTGACGAAGCGCGCCATCGCGTTTGCCTGGGCGGTGGACCCGCTGGCCTTCAGCGTGTGCTTCCCGCCGCAGCTCACGTTCGCCTTCGACGAAGATGCACCGGACGTCGCACCGCCTTCATTGGTGGTGTTGTTGTTTCCACACGCGGACAGCAGGAGCGCACTGGTAGCCAGCACGCCCACTGCGGCGCCAAATCGGTTGAATCTCAAATCAGTTCCTTTGAACGGTCGGGCGGATAGCTACTTAAACTGCGCCACGAGGCAGGACGGGCCACAACACGGTCCCGACATACGGAAGCGTGGCTGTTCTTGGCCAACGCCGGGAGGATTCGAAGTAAACAAACCGGCTCACCGAGCCGAACGTAGCATCGGCGTTTAGGAGCCGGCTGTGGACGTTCTAAATCAATCGCTTGACTTAACCAACGTTGCGCCGATTAACTCATTGACATGGTCAATGAACTGATCGACAAGGTCGCGATCGTCACCGGAGGTGCTTCCGGTATCGGCGCCGGAATCGTCGAGAAGTTCTTGTCGGAGGGCGCGCGAGTGGTGATCGCCGACGTTGAGCGTGATCGTGGTGAAGAGCTGGCCGGCAGACTGGGCGGCGACGTGGTGTTTAGGTCGGCCGACGTCTCGAACCCCGAACACATCGGTGCGCTGGTCGCGGGAGCCGTCGAGACCTTCGGCCGGCTCGACGTCATGGTGAACAACGCCGGAGTCTCGAGCAAGATGCACCGCAGCTTTCTCGACGACGACCTGGCCGACTTCCAGCGCGTCATGTCGGTCAATGTCCTGGGCGTGATGGCCGGTACCCGCGACGCCGCTCGCCAGATGGCGACCAGCGGCGGCGGGTCGATCATCAACATGTCGTCGATCGGCGGCATCCAGGCCGGGGGCGGTGTGATGACCTATCGCGCCTCTAAGGCGGCGGTCATCATGTTCACCAAGTCCGCCGCAATCGAGTTGGCGCACTTCGACGTACGAGTTAACGCGATCGCGCCGGGCAGCATACCCACACCGATTCTGGCATCGTCGAATTCGGGCAAGACCGGTGAAGAACTCGAACGTTTCGAGCAGACGATCCGCGCGCAGATGCGCGCTGACCGTCCCTTGCAGCGGGAAGGCACGCCCGAGGACGTGGCCGAGGCCGCACTGTACCTGGCCGGCGACAGGTCTCGATATGTGACGGGCACCGTGATGCGCGTCGACGGTGGGACGGCCGCCGGAAAAGCGATTCGCCGGCGCAACGAATCGAAAAATTAAATCAATCGCTTGACTTAATTGAAGGCAGGGCGTTGACTAGCCGGGTGACCACCGCGAGGGCCGCACGCAGTGATCGGGCCAGCACCACTCAGGAGGCGATCCTGACCGCCGCCGAACGGCTATTCGCCGAACACGGCGTGTTCGCCGTCTCCAATCGGCAGGTCAGCGAGGCTGCCGGACAAGGCAACAATGCCGCGGTCGGCTATCACTTCGGCACCAAAACCGACCTGGTGCGGGCCATCGAACAACGGCACCGGGAGCCCATCGAACGCCTTCGGGAAGACATGGTCGCGCGGACGCTGAAATCCGAGGACACCCGGAGTTGGGTCGCGTGCCTGGTCCGCCCACTGACCGATCATTTGTCGGCGCTGGGCAACCCCAGCTGGTACGCACGCTTTGCCGCGCAGGTGATGACCGATCCTGCGTACTACAACATCGTCGTCAAAGACGCGCTGTCATCCGAATCGCTGGTGCAGGTGATCGACGGGATAAACCGGTGTCTTCCCGAACTCCCGATCGACGTTCGGGTGGAACGCAACCTGATGGCCCGCAATCTGCTGGTCCACACCTGCGCCGATCGTGAACGGGCTTTGGCCGCAGGCGCATCCGCGCCATGGACGTCCTGGCAGACCGCCGGAACCCGTCTCATCGACGCGGTCGTCGGACTTTGGCTGGCGCCGGTGACGCCGCACGAGTGAAGAAGTTGATGATGAAAGTTTCAGTGGACCAAGACAAATGCGCATCGTCCGGAAACTGTGTGATGCATGCGCCGGAAATCTTCGATCAGCGCGACGATGACGGCGTCGTCGTCGTGCTCGACGAGAACCCGCCCGCCGAGCAGGCCGACAACGCCCGCAAGGCCGAGGCTGGTTGCCCCGCACTAGCCATCCACATCGAGGAGTGAGAAGTGTCCGACACCCTCACCGGCACGACAACCGAGGTGATCTCTGACGCCCCCGACTATCCGATGGCACGTGCCAGCGGCTGCCCGTTCGCCCCGCCGCCCGAAGTGATGGAGCTGGCCGGAGTGCGGCCGATGTCCCGAGTCAAGATCTGGGACGGCAGCACCCCGTGGCTCATCACCGGCTACGAAGAGGCGCGCACACTGTTCTCCGATCCTCGCGTCAGCGTCGACGACCGGCGGCCCGGCTTCCCGCACTGGAACGAGGGCATGCTGTCCACGGTGCACAAGCGGCCCAGATCGGTCTTCACCGCCGACGCCGAAGAGCACACCCGATTTCGGCGGATGCTGTCCAAACCCTTCACCTTCAAGCGGGTTGAAGGTCTGCGGCCCGCGATCCAGCAGATCACCGACGACGCCATCGACGCGATGCTGGCCGGGCCCAAGCCCGGCGAGATCATCAGCGCGCTGGCGCTCCCGGTGCCCTCGCTGGTGATCAGTCAGCTGCTCGGCGTGCCCTACGAAGACGCCGAGATGTTCCAGCACCACGCCAACGTCGGGCTGGCGCGTTACGCGACCGGAGAAGACACCGTCAAGGGCGCGATGAGCCTGCACAAATATCTTGCCCAGCTGGTCGAAGCCAAGATGGAAAACCCGGCCGAAGACGCGGTGTCGGACCTGGCCGAGCGGGTCAAGGCAGGCGAGCTCACCGTCAAGGAAGCCGCGCAACTCGGCACCGGGCTGCTGATCGCCGGACACGAAACCACCGCCAACATGATCGGCCTGGGCGTACTGGCCCTGCTGCAGCACCCCGACCAGGCGGCGGTGCTGCGAGAGACCGACGACCCGAAAGTCGTTGCCAACGCCGTCGAGGAACTGCTGCGCTACCTGTCGATCATCCAAAACGGCCAGCGCCGCGTCGCCGCAGAGGACATCGACATCGCGGGCGTTGTCATCCGGGCCGGAGAAGGCATCATCATCGACAACGCGCCGGCGAACTGGGACCCCAAGGAATTCACCGAACCCGACCTGCTTTACCTGCATCGCTCGGGTGCCGGCCAGCACGTCGCGTTCGGCTACGGACGGCACCAGTGCGTCGGTCAGCAGCTGGCGCGCGCCGAACTGCAGATCGTCTTCCACACGTTGTTTCACCGCGTGCCCACCCTGGAACTCGCCGTGCCGATCGACGACGTGCCGCTCAAACACGACCGGCTCGCATACGGCGTCTACGAACTACCGGTGACCTGGTGAATCCCGTCACCAGCCGATCCGAGAGAACTACTGTCGAAGAAGTCTGGATCCGAATGGAGGGCCACTGATGTCGCCTCAAACAAGCACCGTTTCGCTGTACCCGCCGGGAGGCTTTGGCGCGCCCAAGAATCGGCACGGTCACGCCAACGGCACCAACACCGGCCTGCCCGAAGGCACGGTGGTCTTCTCGGCGGACAACCACATCTCGCTGGCCGACGACATCTTCTATCAGCGTTTCCCGGAAGACCTGAAAGACAAGGCGCCGCGAATCTGGTACGAGGACGGCGCCTACCAAGTCGGACGCAAGGGGCAGTCGTTTCTGCCGGGCGATTTCAGCGCCGTCCTGATGCAGTACGACGACCTGCCCGGTGCGGCGAGCACCAACATTGAGGCCCGGATCCAGGAACTCCGTGAGGACGGTGTCGAGAAGGAACTCGCGTTCCCCAACGCCATCCTGGCGCTCTTCCACTATCCCGACAAGAAACTTCGGGAGCTGGCATTCCGCATCTACAACGAGTACATGGCCGAATTGCAGGAGCAGTCCAACGGGCACTTCTACGGTGCGGGACTGATCAACTGGTGGGATCCCGAAGGCACCAAAAAGACACTGGCCGAACTGAAGTCTCTTGGCCTCAAGACGTTTTTACTGCCGCTGAACCCAGGCAAGGACGACGACGACAAGCCGATCGACTACGGCAGCACCAGCATGAGGCCGGTGTGGGATGAGATCGAGGCCGCCGGGCTTCCGATCACTCACCACATCGGCGAGACGCCGCCGAAGAGTCCGTGTGAGTTCAACAGCGTCGTTGTCGGCATGATGATCAACATCGACGGATTCCGCGAACAGTTCGCCAAGTATCTCTTCACCGGGATCCTCGACGACCATCCCAGCCTCCGGATCGGCTGGTTCGAAGGTGGAATCGCCTGGGTGCCATGGGCTTTGCAGGATGCCGAGCATCTCGTCGCGTCCTACCAGCACATGTTCAATCGGCCGCTCGAGCACGACGTGCGCTACTACTGGGACACCCACATGAGCGCATCGTTCATGGTCGACCCGCTCGGACTGCAGCTGATCGACCAGATCGGCATCGACAAGGTGATGTGGTCCAGCGATTACCCGCACAACGAAAGCACCTTCGGCTATTCGGAGAAGTCGCTTGCCGCGGTCGTCGACGCGGTCGGCCCGCAGGCGGCCACACGCATCGTCAGCGGCAACATCACCGAGTTCTTGGGGCTGTAGGCCACTTCGATGACGACGTTCCTACCTGCGTTGACGTCTGCACACGATATTCCGGAGAGACCGGATATCGAGCGGATGCGTCGCGAGACCGGTGCGCGGCTGCGTTCGGCGATGGCCGATCGCGGTGTGGATGCGCTGATCCTGCTGGGCAACAACAGTGTCGTGTATGCGACCGGGGTGAGCTGGCCACTGGGCGATGCCGGGTTGTCCTATGTCGAGCGACCAGTCGCGGTTGTGCTCGCCGACGATCCGCACCCGCATCTGTTCCTGCCCTTCCGGGAAGGTTCCGCGTCCGAATCGGGCTTGCCCGCAGATCATCTGCACGGTCCGGTGTATCTGGAATTCGACGAGGGCGTGGAGAACTTCGCGCGGGAGATCGAAGAGCTGGTGCCGGCCGCGGCCGTGATCGCGGTCGACGAGCTCACCGGTGCGATGCGGCGCGCGCAGCCGCGGCTGTTTCGGTCGGGACGGCCGGTCGACGCCGCTCAGATCGTCGGCGCGGCCAAGCTCATCAAGACCCCCGACGAAGTGGCCTGCATCCGCGCCGCGGTGCGGATCACCGACGCGGCGATGGTGGACGTGCAGGCCGCGCTGGCGCCGGGAATTCGTCAGATCGACTTGTCCGCAAGCTTCATGCGCCGTGCCTTCGAACTGGGCGCGATGGCCAGCATGCTCGAGCCGATCTGGCAGGTGATGCCCAAGTACAAAGCCGACGGGGTGTGGACCACCCACGGGGATCTGGCGTTGCCGCTGTTGACAACTGAGCGCGAACTCGCCGCCGGTGATGTGCTGTGGACCGACGTCAGCATCACGTACCAGGGCTACTGTTCCGACTTCGGCCGGACCTGGGTGGTGGGCGACGAGCCGACGCCTCGGCAGCACGCGCAGTACCACAAATGGCAAGAGATCATGGACGCGGTGCTCAGCGTGGTGCGGGCCGGTGCCTCCGTGGCAGACTTGGGCAGGGCGGCGACGAAAGCCAACGGGGGCGCCCGGCCGTGGCTGCCGCACTTCTACCTCGGGCACAGCATCGGTGTGAACGCGGCCGAAACACCCATGATCGGAACCGATCTCGGCGACGAGTTCGACGAGAACTTCATCCTCGAGCCGGGCATGGTGATGGTCCTCGAGCCGGTGGTGTGGGAGGAAGGCACCGGCGGTTACCGCAGTGAAGAGATCATCGTCATCACCGAGGACGGGCATATCCGGCTGACCGACTACCCCTATGCCCCATACGGAGAACACTGACATGGGAACCGAGGTTCTCGCCGACGACCGCGCGTTGCGCACCGGTCGTCGCGAACGCGCCTTGGCGCAAATGGAAAAGCACGATCTCGACGTGCTGGTACTCGGCCGCCAGGCGAACGTCCGTTATGTATCCGGCACACCGCAGTTGTGGGTAGCCGGCACGAGGCCGTTTGGGCCGACGTGTGTGATTGTGCGGGAGACCGGGGCAATCCATCTGCTCAGCACCTGGGACGAGGGCGTGCCGGACGACATCCCGCACGAGAACCTCTACGGCATCGCCTGGAACCCGATGAACACCATCGCCAACTTACAACGCATCGAGGGGGCGGCAACAGCGAAACGCGTTGGCACCGACGCGCTTTCACCGGGGTTCGCGCAGCTGCTGCCGACGGCTTTTCCGAATGCCGAGCTGGTCGACGGTGAGCTGGCGATGCGGGCGGCCCGGCGGATCAAGACGCCTGAGGAAGTGACGGCGCTACGCGAGGCGATCCGGGTGGCCGAGCTGGGCTTGGCCGCGGCCGTCGCCGAGCTGCGGCCGGGAATCAGCGAGAAGACCTTGGCCGGTGTGCTGTTGGAGGCGATGGCCGCAGGCGGAGTGAGCACCCCGTCCACGCAAGACGCGGCGTGGGTGACATCCCGCGAGCACCCATGGCGTCGGGCCAATCCTGACGGATTGGTCCAAGAAGGCGACTTGGTGGCGTTCTCCGCTGGTGTGCTCGACGGCGGCTACACCGGCGAGGTCGGCCGCACCTGGCCGGTCGGCGAACTCAACGGCGCAGGTGAACTCTATAGACGGTGGGATGCGCTGTGGGACAGGCTGTATGAAGCCTGTCAACCAGGTGCGCCGGCCATCGACCTACTTGGCGCCTACCAGGCCGCCGGTGAAGAACTGCCGCCGATGCCCATCGCGCGGGGGCTGGGTCTGGGATTCGACCCACCCGTCGTCTCTCAGCACCTGCCGGCGACGGCTGCCGAGGAACGGCTGGAGCCTGGGATGGTGCTGGCGGTCACCGGATATGTCTGGCAATCGGGCGTCGGCGCCGTGTTCGGGCGAGAGGCGGTGTTGATCACCCCCGACGGTCCCGAGGTCTTGACATCAAGCCCCTCGGCCAACGTCGCGGTTGGCGCCTGACAATGGCTGAGAGCGCGCGGCCATCGCCGGAGGAGATCATCCTCTACGACAAGGACCCGAAGACCAAGATCGCCACGATCACCTTCAATCGCCCCGAGTTCCTCAACGCGCCGACCACGGCGGCCCGACTTCGTTATGCCGACCTGCTGCATGGCGCCAACGTCGATGACGACGTCAGGGTGGTGGTCATTCGCGGCGTCGGCGACGATTTCGGCAGTGGCGCAGACCTTCCCGAGGTGATGGAAGGCGCTGACTCGCCGGCGTTTCGGCTCGCCGAGCTCAAGCTCAGCGACGGCGATATTCGGTATCCGCCCAAGGGATCGTTTCGGCACGGCGCGACAATCGGCTCGTGGTACGCGAACTCGCAGGCCGGCAACCGGTCGCTGCAGGAGTTCAAGAAGATCAGCATCGTCGAGGCCAAAGGCTACTGCTACGGGTGGCACTTCTATCAGGCCGCTGACGCCGACCTGGTGATCGCCGGCGATGACACGCTGTTCGGCCATCCGTCGTTCCGTTACTACGGCTGGGGACCACGGATGTGGACATGGGTCCAGACCATGGGTTTGCGCAAGTTTCAGGAAATGGTCTTCACCGGAAGGCCTTTCACCGCCGACGAGATGTTTCAGTGCAACTTCCTGAACAAGGTGGTGCCGCGCGATCAACTGGAGGCCGAGGTCGACAAGTACGCGATCTCCTGCGCACGAAATCGTCCGACCGACACCATCTTCATGCAGAAGGCGTTCTTCGAGATGATCAAGCAGCACCAAGGCGAGTACATGGGCAGCATGCTCAGCGCCCTCTTCGAGTCCATGGGCGGCCTGGTGGCCCCCGACGGTGACGACATGATGCTCGGCGACGCCATCGAGAGTGGGCTCGCCGATTCGGTGAGAGACAACGACGCCAAGTTTCCGCCCGACTTCCGGTTGAGTAAATCCGGCCGGGCGAAGAAGGACTAGGCCGTGGCGCCAGACGCTGGCCCCCTGCACGGTTACACCGTGGTCGAGCTGTCCACCGGCATCGCCGGTGCCTACTGCACCAAGCTGCTGGCCGACGGGGGCGCTGGGGTGATCAAAGTCGAGTCGCCGCAAGGTGATCCGTTGCGCGGCTGGTCGGCGTCCGGCACCCGCATCGAAAATGGCAGTGACGGAGCCCTGTTCGGATTCCTGGCCGGCTCCAAGCACAGCGTTGTCGCCGACCCGGGCATCGACGGCGACGCCGACCTCATCAACGACCTACTGGCCGCCGCGGACGCGGTGGTGTGGTCACGCAGTTCCTCGGTGGTCGATGCCCCCGCATTCACGCCGGATGCGATGCGTCGTTCGCATCCGCACCTGATCGTCACATCGATCACCCCGTTCGGGCTGGACGGCCCATGGTGTGACCGGCCGGCCACCGAGTTCACCCTGCAGGCGTGGTCGGGCGGCATTGTCGGGCTGGGTCGCGGATCTGCCGATCGCGCACCGGTATTCGTCGGCGGCCAGGTCGGAGACTATCTGGCGGGCGCTTACGCCAGCGTCGTGACCCTGGCGTCCCGCTTGCGCCAGATCGAGACCGGTGCGGGTGAGCTCCTCGACCTCTCGATGCTCGAGGCGCAGATTCTTGGCCTGACCTATTACCCCGTAACCTTTTTCGAGATGCTCGGGCGGCCGTGGCGGGACGCCCGCAAGATCACCGTGCCGGGGATCGCACGTGCCAAAGACGGTTTGGTGGACGTGGGATGCGGCACTGCGCAGCAGTGGTTCGACCTGTGCGCGATGATCGGCCGCCAAGACTGGATCGACGAGGACTCACCGCTGTCGATCACCGAGATGGCCAACGAGAAGGCCGCCGCGATCTATTCGTGGTTCGAGAGCCAGGACGCCGGCGATATCCGCGACTTGGCCTCCGCGTTTCGGATACCCAACGCGCCGGTCGCCAACGGCGCCAACATCACCGAGCTGGAACAGTTCCAGCACCGGCGCTCATTTGTCGCCAACCCTCGAGACGGGTTCCAGCAGCCGGGCCATCCGTACCGGATGGAGCCCGCGAAACTCCTTCCGCCGCAACCGGCCCCGCGGCTCGGCGAGCACACCGCACAGTATCGACAGTCTCCGCTGTTGGTGCCGAAGCGGCCGACACCCTCCGGAGTCACGGACCGGCTGCCTTTCCAGGGTCTACGGGTGCTGGACATGACCACATTCTGGGCCGGCCCGAGCTGTACGCATCTCCTTGCAATGCTCGGGGCTGACGTGATCCACCTTGAGTCCACCCGCAAGCCGGACGGTACCCGACTGATCGCCGGCATCCCGGTCACCGAGCACCAGTGGTGGGAGAAGTCGCCGATCTTCTCGGCGCTGAACACCAATAAGAAAGGGTTGACCCTCGACCTGCAGACCTCCGCAGGCCGAGACGTGTTGCGCCGCTTTATTGCAACCTCCGATGTGATCGTCGAGAATTTCACCCCCCGGGTGCTGGACCAGATCGGCCTGGACTTCGCGGCGGTCCAGGCGATACGGCCCGACGCGATCCTGCTGAGGATGCCGGGATTCGGCCTGGACGGACCCTGGCGGGACAACCCGGCATTCGCCTATGTCATCGAGGCCGCATCCGGGGTGAGCTGGCTGACCGGCTACCCGGACCGCAACCCTTACGAGCCCTACTCCATCGGCGACCCGAATGCCGGCATACATGCGGCCAATGCACTGCTGCTCGCTCTGGAATTCCGGCGCTCCACCGGGCAAGGCGTCATGATCGAGGCCGCGATGATCGACGCGGCGCTCAACATCGCCGCCGAACAGGTCATCGAATACTCCGCCTACGGGGAGCTGCTGCAGCGCGCCGGCAATCGGGGACCGGCGGCCGCGCCGCAGAACCTTTACCGCACAGCCGATGTCGACGAATTCGGGCGTCTCGACAGTTGGGTTGCCATCGCCGTCGCCGATGACGAGCAGTGGGCCGGGTTGTGCGAGGCGCTGGGCCGGCCGCAGTGGGCGCTGGACGAGAAGCTGTCGACTGCAGCGGGGCGCCGAGATTCCCACGACTTCATCGACGAGCGGCTGAGCACGTGGTGCGAGGACCGGGGTGGCGACGATATCGTCGAATGCCTATGGGCTGTCGGCGTTCCGGTGGGTAAGGTGATGCAGCCGCATCGCCAAACCGAGATCCCGCAGCTGCAATTTCGGGGCTTCTTCGAAGATGTCGGCCATCCGGTGAACGAGAGCGTGCCACACAGCACGCTGCCGGTGCGGTTTTCCGCCGGTCCTGATCGGTTCCATCTGAGCCCTGCGCCGTTACTCGGCGAGCACAACGACGAGCTGTTGGCCGAACTCGGGTTGAGCGAAGACGAGATCGCTGTGTTGGAAGCCGACGGCGTCATCGGCCGAGCGCCCGGCTATGCGCGCAGGGCCGCGACCGGGTGACTACTTAGTGACGCCATCCGTCGCCGGCCTGGTCCTCGAAGGTCTGGTCGATGCGATCGAATCTGCGGCGGATTGATGCACGGGCGGCCGAATGGGGCAGCACGTAGAGGCGATTGGCCGCAATCGCGTCGACGGTCAGGCGGGCTACCTCGTTGACGTTCAAGGTGTCCGGTTGCGCCGGAGTGCTCGTCGCCGACAACCCGTAGTCGGCGCCCATGATGCGTTCGGAGTTCGAGAGCAGCTTGGTCTCCACGACCATCGGGCAAAGCACCGATACACCGATTCCGTGGTCTTTGACCTCACGGGCCAGATTCTCGGCCAGACCCACGACGCCGTACTTCGCGACGCTGTAGGCGCCGAGGCCGACGTTGGGCATCAGGCCGGCGAACGACGCGGTGAAGGCGACGTGGCCGCCGGTGCCCTGCTTGAGCAACCTGGGTAAAAACGCCTCGACGGCATGAATCGAGCCCCACAGGTCGATGTCGATAACCCAGCGCCAGTCGTCGTGCGTCATCTGCGCGATCGGGCCTGCGACCACGATGCCGGCATTGCTGAAGACCACGTCGACCTGACCGAGAAGACGAAACGCCTCATCGGCCAGGTTGATCATCTCCTTGAGATACCTGACGTCACACATCACGCCGTGCGCTTCGAACCCCTGGGCCTGCAAGTGCGCGACCGCCTGCTCCAGCGACGGCTTATCGACATCGGCCAGTACGACACGCGCTCCCCGACTT
>NZ_DATNJW010000091.1:0-8065 GCF_035603715.1 Mycobacterium sp.
TGACCCGCTCACGCCACCGCCTCCCCGGTTCCGATCAGCAGGCGGAACAGCACCGCCATGCGCATGTGTACGCCGTTGTTGACCTGTTGCAGCACAGCGGCTTTCGGCGAGTCCGCGACCGATGCGGCGATCTCCATGCCGCGCAGCATCGGTCCGGGATGCAGCACGACCGCGTGGCCGGGAAGCATCGCCTGGCGTCGGTCGGACAACCCGTAGCGCACGGAATACTCACGCGCCGAAGGGAAGAATCCACCATTCATCCGCTCGGCCTGCACGCGCAGCATCAGCACCGCGTCGGCGGCCGGCAGCTCGGCGTCCAGGTCGTAGGAGACCGTCACCGGCCAGTCGGCGACCCCGACCGGCAGCAGCGTAGGCGGCGCGACCAGCACCACCTCGGCACCGAGGGTGGACAGCAACATGACGTTGGACCGGGCGACCCGGCTGTGCAGGATGTCGCCGACGATGACCACACGGCGTCCCTCGATGTCGCCGAGCCGCTGCCGCAGGGTCAGCGCATCCAGCAACGCCTGCGTCGGGTGCTCGTGAGTGCCGTCGCCGGCGTTGATCACCGACGGTCCACCGTCCGCGGTAGACGTCCAGTGGGCGAGCCGATGCGCGGCACCGGATGCCGGGTGGCGGATGATCAGCGCATCGGCGCCGGCGGCGCGCAGGGTCAGCGCCGTGTCGCGCAGCGATTCACCTTTGCCCACAGACGATCCCGCAGCGCTGACGTTGATCACGTCGGCGCTCATCCACTTGCCGGCGACCTCGAAGGACACCCGGGTGCGGGTGGAGTTCTCGTAGAACATCGTGATGACGGTGCGGCCGCGCAGCGTCGGCAGCTTGCGGACTTCGCGACCGACCAGGGCCTGCGCGAAGCGGTCGGCGTCGTCGAGGATCGCGATGGCCTGGTCGCGGGACAGGTCGCCGGCGGCCAGCAGATGCCTGCTCATGAGTCGTCCTCGCGAGCGATGACCACGCCATCGCGACCGTCCTGCTCGGCCAGCAGCACGTGCACGCTTTCGGTGCGCGACGTCGGCACGTTCTTGCCGACGTAGTCGGCGCGCAGCGGCAGCTCGCGGTGGCCGCGATCGACCAGGACCGCCAACTGCACCACCCGCGGTCGGCCGACGTCGCGCAAGGCATCCAGTGCGGAGCGCACCGACCGTCCGGAGAACAACACGTCGTCGACCAGGATCACCAAGGCGTCGTCGATGCCGCCGACGGGTATCGACGTGTTCTCCAGCGGGCGTGGTGGCTTGGTCATCAAATCGTCGCGGTACAGGGTGATGTCCAGGGCGCCGTGCGCGACCTCGGCGCCGGAGAATTCGGCGATGTTGACCGCGAGCCGGTCGGCCAGTGTCACACCACGGGTGGGGATTCCCAACAACACGACTCGAGGTGCGTCGGCACCATCCAGAGCGGTCTTTTCGATGATCTGATGCGCAATACGGGAAATGGTGCGACCCACGTCGGCCGCCGACATCAGTTCGCGGCCGGTGGCGGCGTCACCCGCGGCACTCATGCGAGATCTTGACCTCCTTCTCCGCCTCTCTGGACGGATCGTTAAAGGATGTCGACTGCCGGGCAGCGTAACATTCCGCGCCGCCGCGACGACAATTCAAGCCGCGTGCCGTGGCGATCGGGCCGAGTTCCCCGGCGAGATCAGAAAGTCGGGGCATTCGGTGCCGGCAACGATGATGCCGGTGAAATCGTCGGCGCGAGCGATGGGTGTCAGAGCCAGCTGGCCGATCGCGATGAGAAGCACTCCGCCTACGGCAGCGACCACGCCGATGGCGATACGCACCAGTCGGCGCCGGTAGGTGCTGTGGTCGTAGTTCACTGCGGGCTCCATTAACCAAGCCGCTGCCGGGACCAGTCGGTATGAACGCGGACAAAGTAAATTTTCAGGCTCATCTCAGGATTTGTTAAGGAAAACCCGGCCTGCGTTATGCGACTGAGACTGCTGCGTTATACATCTGTGATCCCTTAGACGCCGTCACCCGCCACAGCACTTACCCAGGAGCGGTTAGTAACCTCATCTAAGTTCCAACGGGCCGCCAGCCGCCGCAGCATGACGTGAGACATGTTTCTGGGAAAGGGACTCCGGGATCCGATGAGCGACGAGTCAAACGTGCCGGTCCGGCCACTGATCGGATTCACCACCGGCGTTCACGCGCCGCCGATCAGCCCGGCGCCGATCAACCGGACGTGGATGTCAGAGACGCGCCGAGGTTGGGCGAATCGGTGTTTGCCGCTGCTCATCGCCAATCAGGGTGGTTGGGAGTTGCGCAATCCGAGTGCGTTCACCGCTACCTGGATGGGTGGGAACACCCCCGCGGATCTGATGATCGTGCCGGACACCCGCGCGGCCGGTCAGTTACTGCCGGCGAGCAATTTCGGCTACGGCATTCTGACCTGGCATCTGCCGATCCTGTTTCGCACTCCGCCCGGCTACGATCTGTTGGTCCGCGGGCCGGCGAACCATCCGAAAGATGCCGTTTCCGCGCTCGAGGGCGTCGTCGAAACAGACTGGGCCAGCTCGAGTTTCAGCATGAACTGGAAATTCACCCGCCAGCTGATGCCGGTGCGGTTCGAGATCGACGAGCCGATCTGCATGATCGTGCCGCAGCGCCGAGGTGAGTTGGACGAATTCGCACCCGAACTCAGGCCCATCGAGTCCGACGAAGATCTGCGCCGCAAGCACGAGTTCTTCCTTCGCTCACGTCACGAGATGGGACAAGCCCAGGCAGCGACGGACACCACCGCGGGAGAGCGCGTTCCGTGGGAAGGCGACTACGCGCGAGGCCACCACGCCGACGGCGAGGTGGGGCCGCAAGATCACCGGACTCGCCGCCATCTTCGTCCGTTTTCTCGGCCACAAGATCAAAACCAGCCTTAGGGCTGCCGGCGCCGGACCTGGTCCGTGCCAGCGCGACGCCACTGGCTAACGTGACTCGGATGAATCTCGACGGCAACCAGGCCTCCATTCGTGACGCCTGCGACGCCGGTCTGCTCGCCGGCGCCGTAACCATGGTGTGGCAGCACGGAAAAACGTTGCAGATCAACGAAATCGGCTACCGGGACGTCGATGCCCAGTTACCGATGCAGCGAGACACGCTGTTTCGCATCGCGTCGATGACCAAGCCGGTCACCGTCGCGGCCCTGATGAGCCTGGTCGACGAGGGCAAGGTGGCGCTGCGCGACCCGGTCGTGCGCTGGCTGCCGGAATTCGCCGACCTGCGGGTGCTGGACGATCCGAGCGGTCCGTTGGATCGGACCCGTCCGGTTCAACGGGCGATTCTGGTCGAAGACCTGCTCACCCACACCAGTGGGCTGGGCTACGGATTCTCGGTGGGCGGACCGATCTCCCGGGCCTACATTCGGCTGCCGTTCGGGCAGGGTCCCGACGCATGGCTGGCCGCGCTCGGCGAGCTACCGCTGGTGCATCAACCGGGTGAGCGACTGACCTACGGTCACTCCACCGACGTGGTCGGCGTGCTGGCGTCGCGCATCGAAGGTAAGCCGTTCGATCAAGTGCTCGACGAACGAATCCTGCAGCCGCTGGGCATGATTGACACCGGCTTCTACGTGACACTGGAGGGTCGTCGTCGCGCCGCGACGATGTACCGGCTCGACGGCAACGACACACTCCAGCACGACGTGATGGGCCAGCCGCACATCGCGCCGCCGGCGTTCAGCAATGCCGGGGGCGGGTTGTGGTCAACCGCCGACGACTATCTGCGGTTCATCGAAATGCTGTTGAGCGACGGCACAGTGGACGGTGTCCGGGTGCTGTCAGCGGAATCGGTACGGCTGATGCGGACGGATCGGCTCACCGACGAGCAGAAGCGGCACAACTTCCTCGGATCGCCGTTCTGGATCGGGCGCGGTTTCGGGCTCAACCTGTCGGTGGTCACCGATCCGGCGAAATCGGCCCCGTTGTTCGGGCCGGGTGGTCTCGGGACATTCAGCTGGCCGGGCGCGTACGGGACCTGGTGGCAGGCCGATCCGGCAGCCGACCTGATCCTGCTCTACCTGATCCAGAACATGCCCGCCTTGTCAGCCGATGCCGCCGCCGCGGTCGCGGGCAACACCTCGCGGGCGAAACTCCAAGCGGTGCAACCCAAATTCGTCCACCGCACCTATCGCGCGCTCGGTCTCTAGATGGCCGATTACACGCCTGAACGCATCGCCGGACCGCGGCTTCTGCTGCGTTTACCGGTACTCGACGACGCAGGCACCCTGTTCCAGCGGGTCGCCCGCGACCCTCATGTCACCAAATACCTGCTCTGGACGCCGCATCCCGACGTCGCGGCAACCCGACGGGTGATCGCCGAGAGAATCAACGTTCGCGAGCACGACCGAACCTGGGCCATCGTGCTGCAGCACAGCGAGGAGCTGATCGGGATGATCAGTTGCTGGCGTCCGGTCCGGCACTCCGCCGAAATCGGCTACTGCATCGGGCGACGTTGGTGGGGCAAGGGTTTGATGTCCGAAGCGCTTGACATGGTGTTGGCCGCACTCGAGGCCGATCCCGACGTCTACCGCGTCTGGGCCACCTGCAATGTCGACAACGAGCGGTCAACCCGGCTGCTGGAACGAGCCGGGTTCCTGCTGGAGGGCCGACTGGCTCGTCACGCGGTCTACCCCAATCTGGGGCCCGAACCACGCGACAGTCTGCTGTTTGCCAAGGCCTTGCGCTAGACCATCGCGAACGGCGACACCTTCGCACCGATCTCCAACGCGCCCGCGAGTTCGCGGCTGCCGTCGTAATCGAAGACGACGTGCCCGGAGATCACGTCGACATCCCGCTTGGCCCGCTGCAGCGGGTGGTCCAGAAATTGCGCGCTGGCACCCGACGACTCGAGCAGATCGGCGATCACCGCGCGGGATTCATGCACCACGTGTGCCGCGGCGGCGCGCACACCGGATCGCACTTTGCGGCCGATGCGCTCCCCGCTGGCAACCCGGGCCTGAATATCCTGAGCGGCCGCCTCGGCCACGCTGCGCATGGCCCGCAGTCGCACCCGTGCATCGCCGAGGCGCAGTTGGGCTGCGGGCTGATCCTTCTGCGCCGCACCGGAATACGCGAGCACCCGCTCACTGAGCCGCCGGGCGAAGAGATCCGCGACCAGTTCGGCGGAACCCAGCGCGGGCATCGCGGCGGTCAGCGCCAGCGCCGGAACCATCGGCCACCGGTACACCGCGGCATCGTGCAGCGCCGCGCCCGGTGTGGTGCCGCCGTAGATATCGGTCACCGCGACCAGTCGGTGTTCGGGCACCCATACGTCGTCGATGACGACGTCGTTGGATCCGGTGGCGCACATGCCGGCGGTGTACCAGACGTCTTCGACGCGAACGTCGCTCGCCGGCAGCAAGACCAGGGCCGGATACGGCCCCTCGTCCGGCCCGCAAATGGCGCCGACCATCACCCAGCCGGCGTCCATGATCCCGGTTGCCCACGACCATCGCCCGGTGAGCCGGACGCCGCCGTCCGCCGGGATGGCGCGGCCGGTCGGTGCCAGCGGAGCAGGGCATAGCACCGGGCCGTCGACGAACACCTCGTCCTGGGCCCGCTCACCGAACAGCGCCAGCATCCAGTTGTGCAGGGTGTAGAAGCCCAGCGTCCACGCACTCGACGTGCAGCCATGCGCCATCAGCCGCACAACCTCGAGAATCTCGGGAAACTCAGCCTGACAGCCGCCATACCGCTTCGGCATCAGCAACCGGGCCAGACCGGAGTCCCGATAGTCGGCGATGGTGGCCGTCGGCAGCCGGCGTTGCTTCTCGGCCTCCCCCGCGCGATCGGCCAGGCGCGCAACAAAATCGGCGCTGACCTCTGGGTGCGACGTCCGCGGTGCCGTCATCCTCGGGACCATACCATACCTTTTGGTATGGTATGGGGCGCCGGAAGTCACTGTCGCAGCATGACTTCCAGAAAATCCTCGCGTCGCCCCGCGGCCAATGGGCTGGGCCTCGAACCCGACAGGTGCAGGAAGCCGATGCCCGCGGCGAATGTCGCGGTAGCGCGCATCTCGGCCTGCTCATGGTCGAAGCCGGCATCGAGAAAGGCCTGCCGAACCGCGGCGACAACCTTCTGATCGGAGGCCCGAACCGCGGCGGCCACCGCGGGCTCCGATCGTGCCCACTCCCGCATGGCGCGCTCCAGCATCCAGTGCCGCGGGCCCACCAGCGCCGTCATCATCCGCGACAGCCGTTCCCGGGGCGGCTGAGCATCAAGGGCATCGAAGGACCGGTCCTCGTCGCGGACCGCGGCCCAGGTGTGGATCAGCGCGTTCCGGTAAGCCGTCATGTCGCTGAAATGCCAGTAAAAGCTGCCCTTTGTGACGCCCAGACGCGTGCACAGTTGACCGAGGGTCAGGGCTTTGACGCCGTCTCGGGCCAGCACCCGAAAACCCTCTTGGACCCAGTCGTCCACGGATAGCCGGGTATTGGTCGCACTAACCGAAGACGCCATGGCCGGTAAGCCTAGCGATTGGCGTTGCGCCCGTCGCCGATCACGGTGTCGGAGCAGCGGGCGGCGTTGATGCGTTTGAGCGCGTCCTCGGTGAACACCGACAACCCCAGGTCGGGGTTGTAGCCGTGAATTTCTTTGACGTCGAGTTGCGCCAGGAAGTACAGGATCTGCTTGGAGACCATCTGACCGGGCACAAGCACCGGAAAGCCCGGCGGATAGGGCACCACGAATCCGGTTGACACCAAGGATTTCCCATCGGCAAGTCGACGACCCGCCTCCCCGATCATCACGTGCTCGCGATCGGCGTCCTCATAGCCCGCGTAGAACGCCGAACGCATGTCGCCGAACGCGCTGGCGTCGTCGGGCCGGAAGGCGCTGTCGAACTCACTGAAGTCCGGCAGCGGCGGCAGGTCCTCGGTGATCTCCTCCACTCGGCGCTGGTGCAGGGCGCGGTCATCTCTGCTGGCCGCGTTCTGGATTCGGTCGAAATCGGTGGCCACCCTGCGCAATACGTCGAGCAGATAGTGCACACTCGACCAGGTCACCCCGATCGTGAAGATCAACAGCACGCTGTTGATCGACGTCTTGTTGATCTGGATGCCGAATCGGTCCATCAGGATTTTCTCGCGGAAGTCGTATCCGTTCATGCCCGTCTGCCCCAGGTACAACGTGACCCGCGTCGGGTCGAGCACGAATTGGTCGGACCGCCACGCCTCGTTCCACTCCTGCAGCGCGCCTTGGCGCACCTGGCGGTAGGAGCTGACCGCGGAAAGCCGGAATTCGTCTGGCACCAAATCGGATTCGTCGAGTATGCGGAACCACTTACTGATCAGCCGGTCTTTGCGGACGCGGTGACGGAAGACCAGCGCCATGTCGTAGACATAGCGCACCATATCGAAACCTTCGATGTCGACCTGCCGACGGGCCAGGTCCAGCGATGCGAGCAGTTGCTGGTTGGGCGACGTCGAGGTGTGGGTCAGGAACGCCTCGCCGAACGCGTCGCGGGACTGCGAGTTGAAGTCCTGGTCGCGGATATGGATCATCGACGCCTGCCGCAACGCCGACAGCGACTTGTGGGTCGAGTGCGTGGCGTAGACCCGGACCCGGGCCCGACTTGGATCGGGAAGCAGCCGGTGCTCATCCCATTGACGGCGGTCGATGCCCTGCATCGACTCTTTCCACTGCAGATACTCCTGGGCGTAAGCCGGTGACGAGAGCATTGATTCGAGTTGCTCGGCAGCGATCATCGCGGTGCGTTGCCGCGCCCACGGCACGGCGGTGGCGAACGCGTACCACGCCTCGACCCACAGGAAGCAGATGTCTGGCTTGATCGCCAGCACCTCCTCCATCACCCGCCGCGGGTTGTAGACGACGCCATCGAACGTGCAGTTGGTGAGCAGCAACATCCGCACCTTGCTCAGCTGCCCGGCAGCCTCCAGATCGAGCAGAGCCTTCTTGATGGTCTGCAGCGACACGGCGCCATAGATGGCGAACGGCTGAAGCTCGTAGGCGTCGAGGTAGAGCGGATACGCCCCGGCCAGCACCAGACCGTAGTGGTGCGACTTGTGGCAATTGCGGTCGATC
>NZ_DATNJW010000092.1:0-16129 GCF_035603715.1 Mycobacterium sp.
GCTGGAGACGGTCACCCGGCCGCGAAGATCGGCGGCAATCAGCTTGGCCGCGGCGTTCTGCCAGTTGTGCAACGACCGTTGCGGCACTTCGGTGACGAACCACTGCCACGCCTGCCGGGCGGTCGGATCCAGGCCGGCGGCGGTGGCGTTCTGGGCGTAGGCCCGCACCCCCACGACATACGGGAAGTACAGCGAGTTGTAGTGCCGCCACTGCTCGCTGGTGCCGAAGTCACCGCCGTCGCGCGGTTTGAGCGCGGCGATCCGGTCGGCCAGCAGGGCCTTGAGTTCGATGGCGCGCTCCAGCGGCTGATCGGGGGCCCCGCGGGCGGCCAGCCGTTCGTCGATGCAGGGCAGCGCGGTCAACGGGTTGGCTACCAGCTTGGACAGGTCGCCGTAGTGACCCAGGGCGCGGCGGGTCAGCCGGGCGAACGAGTCGTCGTCGAAGCCGTCGAGCGGATCGGCCAACCGCAGCGGCAGCGCGGATTGGGTGCGCCGCAACGTCTCCCGATCGGCCCGCAGCACCGGGGCTCGCGAGAACACCATCCGGTCCAGCATCCCGGCCAGCGGGTCTGCCAGCACCTGCACCGACGACGCGATCGCCAGGCTGGTGAACAGCAGCACGGTCAGCGCGATCTGCGCGGTGCTCTGCCGACGGGTCAACTCGATCCCGATGAGCATCTGGCCGCCGAGCAGGGCCACCACCATGCCGGCGCCGGTGAAGGAGCGCAGCATGTCGGCTCGCAGCGCCTGACCCTCGTCGAACGCGTCCCACAAGGCCACCGCCACGCCAAGGCAGAACACGTCACAGCCCGTCGACGCCAGCGCCAGCCAGCTCGGCACCACGCCCAGCGGAATGATCAGGATCGCGTTGGCCAAGGCAAAAAACATTGTCGCCGTGACGATCAGCCCGACCTTGGGAATCTTCTGCACCCGGCGCCGCAGCGCGAACACCATCGCGCCCAGGGTGGACACCGAAATCACCACGCACATCACCAGATGGCCGGGCCGCAACGGTCCGGCGACGGTGCCGGCCAGCGCGGCACCGACCAACGTCAGCGCACCGGTGGCACCGACCAGCAGTAGCTCACCGGCACGGGACCGCTCGTTGTCACCCGCGCGGGCGATCTCGAGGAGCACCGCGAACCAGGCCACACCGGGAACGGCGACCAGATAGATCTCGACCTGGCCGAGCAACGCGGAGTGGGTGACGAGCCGTACCGCATCCAGCGCGACGGCCGTCGCAAAACTGCACAGCCCCACGGCCGAGAACACCAGCACCGGCTTGCGCGGGTTGCGGGCCAACAAGTACAGCCCCAGCCACCAACTCAGCGAGAACACCAACGCCGAAAGCGCAGCCATGCTTTCAGTGTGGCACGCCACTAGAACGTCGGCGGCGACCCGCTGCACCCGGCTACGCCGCGCTTGCGAACGCCGTCAGGTTCCGTAACGACGATGCCGCAGGCTGTAATCACGCAGTGCGCGCAAGAAATCGACGCGACGGAATGCCGGCCAGTGCGCTTCGGTGAACCACATCTCCGAGTAGGCGCTCTGCCACAACAAGAACCCGGACAACCGCTGCTCCCCCGAGGTTCGGATCACCAGATCGGGGTCGGGCTGCCCGGAGGTGTACAGGTTCTCCGAGATCGCGTCGACGGTGACGGCGTCGATGAGTTCCTCGCCGCTGGCCCCGTTGACGAGTTGCTTGGCCAACAGTCCCCGCACGGCGTCGGCGATTTCCTGACGACCGCCGTATCCGACCGCGACGTTGACGTGAAAGCTGCCGTTGCCGGTGGTCGCGGTGCCCTCCACCGCGTCACGCAGCCGGCGCGCGGGTTCCTCGCCGATCAGCTCCAGGTCCCCGACCGTCCGCACGCTCCAGCCGTTGGCCGGGGCGCAGATCTCTTCGACGACGTCGGTGATGATCTCGATGAGCGCGGCCAGCTCGGCTGGATCCCGGCGTAGGTTTTCGGTGGAAAGCAAGTACACAGTAGCCATTTCGATGCCGGCCTCTTGGCACCAGCGCAGCATCTCGGCGATCTTGATCGCGCCCATCCGGTAGCCGTAGCTGACGTCCTCGTAGCCGGCGTCGCGTGCCCAGCGTCGGTTGCCGTCGCACAGCACGGCGATGTGACGCGGCAGTGCAGATTTCGATGCGGCCAGTCCTTGCCGCAGCCGCAGTTCGTAGAGCCGATATAACGGTTCCTTGACACGCGGCGGAATGATCTCCACAGCGATCCAGATTACTGTGGGTCTGACTGCTCAACGGCTTTCCTGCCGCAACTCATGGAGGCGTATTGATTCGGGAGACCGACGTGGCCACCCAGGCCGGCGCGGACGAGACGTCCCACACCGTCGGAGACGTCGCCGAGCACATCGTCGAGGGCGTGAAGGACACCGCCCACGCACTGATCAAGCCGCGGGCGCGCGGCTGGATTCATCTGGTGTCGGCCGTCGTCGCGGTCATCGCCGGCGCCACGCTGATCTCGGTGTCCTGGCCGTTGGCGGGGTTCAAGGCGGGCATCGCGACGTTCATCTACACCGGCTCGGTGGTGGGTATGTTCACCACCAGCGCGATCTACCACCGGGTCACATGGACATCGGTGCAGGCCCGCACCTGGATGAAGCGGCTCGACCACTCGATGATCTTCGTGCTGATCGCCGGCACCTACACGCCGTTCGCGATGCTGGCGATGCCGCACGACGCGGGCGTGCTGGTGCTCTGGATCGTCTGGGGCGGCGCCCTGGCCGGGGTGCTGCTCAAGATGTGCTGGCCCACCGCACCGCGCTGGGTCGGTGTCCCGCTGTATCTGATCCTCGGCTGGGTCTCGGCGTTCTACATCGCGATGATCCTGCACAACGCCGGCGTCGCCGCGATGGTGCTACTGGCCGTCGGCGGCGCGCTGTACAGCGTCGGCGGGATCATGTATGCGCTGCACTGGCCGGACCCGTGGCCGAGCACATTCGGCTACCACGAGTTCTTTCACGCCTGTACCGCGATCGCCGCGATCTGCCACTACATCGCGATCTGGTTCGCGGTCTTCTGACAGCGGCGCTATAACTGCCGGGCGTTCTCCGGTGACCAGTAGGCCTTCATCGCGGCGATCTTCCCGTCGCCGTCGAACACCATCACGTCGATCGGCTCGATGACCATCCGGGTATCGCCGGCGGAGACGATCAACTTGAAATGGAAAGCCGCCTCGTTACCGGCCACCCGCAGCGTCACCAGCTCGCATTCCCGCTGCACGTTTTCCACCGCGGAGTAGAAGCCGTGGATCGCCTGCCGGCCGATGTGCACCTCGCCGCCGACCGGATCCTCGACGGTGGCGTCGTCGGCGTACAACTCGACCAGATCATCCGCGGTGCCTTTGGCAATCAGGCTGATGTAGCGGTTGACGGTCTCGGCGATGTGTTCTGCACTCGACATGGGAGGCACGCTACCGCGCCGGGTGGCCGCACAATCACCGGGCGAGTGCCGATTCCAATTCCGCGGCGGTGGTGACCGGCAGGTCGCAGACCCGACCGCGGCACACGTACGCCGCGTCGGCACCGGCGACGCGGCCGCGGCCGACGAGCAGCTCTGACGAGTCCACTTCGCCGCCGACGACGATCGCCCCGCCGGGTGCGATCCGTCGGGCGTCGGCCAGCAGCGGCGAACCCGGGCCGTCGCAGGCCACCGCGATCTGCAACGGCCCACGAACGGCCGCTTCGGCGACGGCCAGCCAATGGCCGGCCGAGCGCGGCGCGCGGGCTAGCAGCGGCGAATGCGCCTGCAGCGCATCGGTTGCCGCCTGCCGGTAGCGGTCGGCCTGCTGACCGCCGGTCAGGTGCGCGGCGGTCAGCAGCGCCTCGGCGATCGCGGATGCGCCCGACGGCGTCGCGCCGTCGTAGGGGTCAGCGGGCCGCAGCAACAGCCGCTCGCCATCGTCGGCGCTGTCGAACCAACGGCCCGGGTTGTCCTGATCGGCGAAGTGCGCCAGCGCGATATCCAGCAGGTCGGCGGCGGCGGCCAGCCAGGCCGCCTCCGTGGTCAGCTGGTACAGCGCGAGCAGACCGGTGGCCAGCATCGCGTGGTCTTCCAGGATCGCGGCGCTCTCCCCGACCCGTCCGCCCAGGCTGGCCCGGCGTAGCCGACCGTCCACTTTATGCAGTGCCAGCAGTGCCGTCGCGCAATCCGTTGCGGCGTCGGCTAATTCGGGTGCGTCCAGCGCCACACTGGCTTCGGCCAGTGCGGTGATCGCCAGCCCGTTCCAGGCGGTGACGACCTTGTCGTCGCGGCCCGGTTGAGGCCGGGTCCGGCGGGCGGCCAGCAGCGCGGCCCGGACACGAGCGAGGCGCGCCTGGTCGTCGGGATCGTTGTGCAGTTGCAGCACCGAGGCGCCGGCTTCGAAGGTGCCACTCTCGCTAACCCCGAAAACCGAAGCGGCCCAACGACCGTCGTCGTCGCCGAGCGTCTCGGTCAGTTGCGCAGGTGCCCAGACGTAGGTCGAACCCTCGCGGCCGTCGGCGTCGGCGTCCAGTGACGAGGTGAACATGTCGCCGTCGCGTAAATCGTCGAGCAGGAACCTCGCGGTCTCATGGGTGACCCGCCGCGCCAGCGGGTCGCCGGTTCGTCTGGCCCAGTGCGCGTAGGCCCGCAACAGCAGCGCGTTGTCGTACAGCATCTTCTCGAAATGCGGTACCACCCAGGCATTGTCGACGCTGTAGCGGGCGAACCCGCCGGCCAGCTGGTCATACATGCCACCCCGGGCCATCGCGGTGCCAGTCCGGCGGACGGCGGCCAGGGCCTGCGGTGAGCCAGTGCGCTCCCAATGTCGCAGCAGCGCTTCCAGCAGCGCCGACGGCGGGAACTTCGGCGCCCCACCGAAGCCGCCGTGCGCGGTGTCCTCGTCGCGCAGCACCGCGGCGACGGCGTGGTCGCAGAGCGCCGGATCCACCTGCGGGCCGCCACCAGGCAATCCCGATACCATTGACCGCAATTCGCCCGCGATGTGATCAGAGCTCTGCTCGACCTCGTCGCGACGCTCATTCCAAGTGCTGGATACGGCCGAAAGAAGCTGCAGAAAAGCGTCTTTGGGGTAGTAGGTGCCGCAATAGAACGGACGTCCGTCGGGCGTCAAGAAGCAGGTCATCGGCCAGCCGCCCTGCCCGGTGAGCGCAACCGTGGCGTTCATGTAGACCGCGTCGATGTCGGGCCGTTCCTCGCGGTCCACCTTGATGCACACGAAGTCACCGTTCATCGCCGCGGCCACCTCGTCGTCGTCGAACGATTCGTGGGCCATCACGTGACACCAGTGGCATGCGGCGTAGCCGATCGAAAGCAGGATCGGCACATCGCGTTTCGCGGCTTCGGCCAGCGCGGCCGGCGACCACTGCTGCCAGTGCACCGGGTTGTCGGCGTGCTGGCGAAGGTAGGGGCTGGCGGCCCCGGCGAGCTGGTTACCCGCCGAGCTCATGCGGTGGCCGTTCATCGGGATGCTGCTGGATGGTCCCGTCGTCGACGGCCTGATCCGGTTCGGGATGCTGCGGGTCGAAGGACTCCGGCAGCTTCTTGAGGTGCCGGTTCATCGAGCGCACCAGGAACAGCACGCTGATCAGCAGCAGCACCACTACAAGCAAGCCGAACGGGCTGGCCTTGCCGAAATCCGGTCCGCTGTTGTGCGGCCCGTCCTCGGCCAGCAACACCAACGCCGCCAGGTGCAGATGCATCACGGCGTGTCCTCGATTCCGGCGAACAGGTCGGACTCGGGAAGCCGCACCGGAACACGGGACCGGGCCAACTCGAATTCCTCAGTCGGCCACAGCCGTTGCTGCCATTCGATGGGGGCGGCAAAGAAATCCCCCTTGGGATCGATCTGGGTGGCGTGCGCGCGCAGCGCGTCGTCGCGCTGACTGAAATACGCCGAACACTCGATCCGGGTCGTCACCCGGTCGGCGTGGACGTCGTGCGCGGGATCCCAGTGTTTGAGCCACTTCTCGAATGGGCCCGTCTGCCCGCGTTTGGCAAACTCGTCCTGCAGCATCTGCATCCGCTGGCGCAAGAACCCGTGGTTGTAATACAGCTTGGGCACCGTCCACACCGGGCCCGCGTCCGGGAACCGTCGATAGTCACCGGCGGCCTCGTATGCGGCCACCGAAACCTGGTGGCAGCGAATGTGATCGGGGTGCGGGTAGCCGCCGTTCTCGTCATAGGTCGTCATCACGTGCGGACGGAATTCGCGCACCACCCGAACCAGCGCCTCGGTGGACACTTCCAGCGGCGTCAGCGCAAAGCAGTCCTCCGGCAGCGGCGGCGGCGGATCCCCTTGCGGCAGTCCGGAATCGACGAAGCCCAGCCAGGTGTGCTCGACGCCGAGGATCTCGGCCGCCTTGGCCATCTCGTCGCGGCGGATATCGGCGATGCGGCCGTGCACCTCCGGTAGGTCCATCGCCGGGTTGAGGATGTCGCCGCGTTCGCCCCCGGTCAGGGTCACCACCAGCACCCGGCAACCCTCAGCCGAGTAGCGGGCCAGGGTGGCAGCGCCCTTACTGGACTCGTCGTCCGGGTGGGCGTGCACCGCCATCAACCGCAGTTCGCTCACGTGCTCCCTGACTGTGTGCTGTCTTCTGTGCGCCTATAGTTCCAGGTCTAATAGTTCCATCCCGGACACCGGGCCTCGCTAACCCGGTCCCTTGGGCAGATCACCCGGACCGCAACACACCATGACCGAAGGTTCCCCCGCACCGCCACCGGCCCGCTACGGGCGTGGTCGGGTGCTCACGCCGTCCCGACGCCGGGCCGCCACCCTGGCCGTCGCGGTGGCCGCGGTCGGTGTCGTGGTCGCCGTCATCGGCTATCAACGGCTGGGCCGCAGCGACGTCACCGGTACGTTGGCCGGCTATCGGCTGATCGACGACCAGACCGTGTCGGTAACGATCAGCGTGACGCGAAAAGACCCATCGCGCCCGGTCGACTGCATCGTGCGGGTGCGCGCCAAAGACGGCAGCGAAACGGGCCGGCGCGAGGTGCTGGTTACGCCGTCGAGCCAGGCGACGGTGCAGGTGACGACGATCGTGAAGTCCAGTAAGCCGGCCGTGGTGGGCGACATCTACGGCTGCGGCACCGATGTGCCCGGCTACCTGCGCGCACCCTGACCACACCGGCACGGCACACGCCGGCGGCAAACGCCGAACTGCGAGAAAACGCCCTCATCCACCGCGATTTCGGTGGTAAACTACTCGGATGCACGGTTCCGGCTGGGACCGTGTATTGCTGCATTAGCGGCCAGATGTGCCGCGCAGGGGGTCCACCCGACTACTGAGGTCGGCAGTACACGTGGTGGCACCGCCCGGCAGCACGACCGACAACCTGCCGGGGCGGATGCCGCCCCCACCGACACTACGAGGAGCACGACGAGATGACGGACACCCAGGTGACCTGGTTGACCCAGGAATCACATGACCGGCTCAAGACTGAGCTCGACCAATTGATCGCGAACCGTCCGGTCATCGCCGCGGAAATCAACGATCGCCGCGAAGAGGGTGACCTGCGCGAGAACGGCGGCTATCACGCCGCCCGCGAAGAGCAGGGCCAGCAAGAGGCTCGCATCCGCTCGCTGCAGGACCTGCTCAACAACGCCAAGGTCGGCGAGGCGCCCAAGCAGTCCGGCGTCGCGCTGCCCGGTTCGGTGGTGAAGGTCTACTACAACGGCGACAAGTCCGACAGCGAGACCTTCCTGATCGCAACCCGCCAGGAGGGTGTCAACGAGGGCAAGCTCGAGGTCTACTCGCCGAATTCACCGCTGGGCGGCGCCCTGATCGACGCCAAAGAGGGTGAGACCCGCAGCTACACCGTGCCCAACGGCAACACCGTCGAGGTCACGCTGGTCAGCGCGGAGCCCTACCACTCCTAGCGGCGACCTGGCCCAGCGCCTGTTCGAGATCGGCGATCAGGTCGGCGATGTCCTCAATGCCGACCGAGAGCCGGACCAGATCGTCCGGCACCTCCAACTGCGAGCCGGCCGTCGACGCGTGCGTCATCGCACCCGGATGCTCGATCAGCGACTCCACCCCGCCGAGCGACTCAGCGAGGATGAACACCTTGGTGTTGGCGCACAACGCCTGCGCCGCACTGCGTCCGCCCCGCATCCGCACCGACACCATGCCGCCGAAGCCGCGCATCTGTCGCGCGGCGACCTGGTGACCGGGATGGGTGGGTAGACCTGGATACAGCACCGCGTCCACCGACGGGTGGCCGATAAGGAATTGCGCTACCGCAGCGGCGTTTTCGCTGTGCCGCTGCATCCGCAGCACGAGCGTCTTCAGGCCGCGCATGGTCAGGTAGGCATCGAACGGTCCCGGCACCGCGCCGGCCCCGTTCTGCAGGAAGGCGAATGCCTCGTCCAACTCTTCGTCGTTGGTGACCAGCGCGCCGCCCACCACGTCGGAATGCCCGCCAATGTATTTCGTCGTCGAGTGCAGCACGATGTCGGCGCCGAACGTCAACGGTTGCTGTAACGCTGGCGAGGCAAAGGTGTTGTCCACCAACACTTTCGCCGCGTATTCCGCGCCGAGTTCGGCGATTGCGGCGATGTCGACGATCGACAGCAGCGGGTTGGTGGGCGTTTCCACCCAGATCAGCCGGGTCTGCGGGGTGATCGCCGCGCGGACCGCGTCGACATCGGACAACGCCACCGGGGTGTGCTGCACACCCCAGTGAGTGAACACCTTGTCGATGAGCCGGAACGTTCCGCCGTAGGCGTCGTCGGGGATAACGATGTGATCGCCGGGGCGCAGCAGCACACGCAGCACGCAGTCACCGGCCGCCATGCCGGAGCCGAATGCCCGTCCGAAGCGGCCGTCTTCGACGGCGGCCAGCGCGCTTTCCAGCGCGGCCCTGGTCGGGTTGCCGGTGCGGGCGTACTCGAATCCGCCGCGCAGACCGCCGACGCCGTCCTGAGCGAAGGTGCTGCTGGCATAGATCGGGGTATTGACCGCGCCGGTGGCCGGGTCGGGCCGGTAGCCGGCGTGAATGGCCTTGGTCGCCAGGCCGGCTTTTGCGAAATCTCCGTGGTCGCTCATCGCCGACCAGCCTAGTCATCACGATGACGTCGACCCGAGCGCGCCGACCGCCGCATACCGGCCACCGCAACCCAAAAATGGGCAAACTTCCCCATGCGCGCGGGGCCTGCCGGCGACCACAATGACGGCCATGAGGCGAATGTTTGTAGGGCTGGCGTCAGCCGCGTTGCTGTGGGGTGGTGTCGCCGGGGCGGGCGATGTGGGTGCCGCCCAAGCCCATCCCGCTCCGGCGCCGCAGTCGTGGCCGGGTTGTCCCCCAGATCACCCGGAGGGCCCCTGTCACTGGTGCCCCGGAGATCCCCCGGTGCAGACCGGCAATCTGCGGGTAGATCCGGTTCGCTGGGATGCGAATGTGTGTCACACCTATTGGTACGTGGGCGGCGGGGGAAATGTCGCCCGGACCATCTGGGAGGGCGACGCGCCGCCACCGCCGCCGCCACCGTTAACGGGGCTTTATTGCGACCCCGCGACGCTCACAAATTGTCATATCGGGACGCACCCCTAAGCCGAAGTTCGCGGTTTACCGGTCGCCCAGCGGCAGGCACACCGTGGCCATGATCTTGTCGGCCAGCGTCTGCCGCTTGGCGGTCCACAGCGGGAACAGGTAGCCGATGTGGAGGATGACCGCGTCAACAACGTGAGTGATCTGGCGCAGCACCGACATACCGAAACCGATGGGCTTCCCGGTGTTCTCGCTGACGACTTTGAATTTCAGCAACGACTTGCCGATGCTCGAACCGGTGGTGCCCTGGCGGTAGCCGTAGTTCCAGACGAAGTAGGCCAGCCCAACCAGTACCGCACCCCACATGACCGTCATGCCGAGCGTCGAATATCCGATCGTGCAGATCTGATCGACGGCGTTCGGGCTGACGTCGGTCAAGCAGGCGCTCTCCGCGGAGTTCTGCAGCACCAACCAACCGACGCCGAGGATCAGCAGCAGCGGCAGGTGGTCGACGAAGTAGGCCGCGACCCGGCTCAGCCACGGGGTGCAATCCTCTTTGGTCAGGCCGCGCAGTACCGGCCCCGGTGGCGGCGGGACGTACCCGCCCGACGGCGGCGGTGGCGGTGGGTAGTTACCGCTGCCCGGAAGCGGGGGCGGCGGGAGCGACGACGACGGCGGTTGTTCGGTCATGAACGGCTTTCCCTTTGCACAGTGATTTGCTACCCGAAGTAATTTGCCTGAAACCGGTTCGGCTACTTGCGTAGCGCGCCGTCGGACAGGAAACCCAACAGGTCGTACCGGGTGATGACGCCGACCGGTTTGCCTTCCTCGACGACCATCACGGCGTCCAAGTCACGCAGCGTCTTGGCCAGCGAGCCCACCTGTTCGCCGGCTCCGATGATCGGCAGCGGCGGGCTCATGTGCATCCCGACGGCGTCGGCCAGGTTGGCGCGACCCTCGAAGACGGCTGAAAGTAGTTCGCGCTCAGAGACACTGCCGGCCACCTCACCGGCCATCACCGGCGGCTCGGCGCCGACGACGGGCATCTGCGACACTCCGTACTCGCGCAGGATGCTGATCGCGTCGCGCACGGTCTCCGACGGATGGGTGTGCACCAAGTCGGGCAGCTGGCCCGACTTCCCCCGCAGCACGTCGCCGACCGTGGGCTGCTCGATCGAGCCGTCCAGCCGGGTGCGCAGGAAGCCGTACGACGACATCCAGGCGTCGTTGAAGATCTTCGACAGATAGCCGCGACCGCCGTCGGGCAGCAATACGACGACCAGCGAGTCGGGCCCGGCTTCTTCGGCCACCTTCAGCGCCGCCACCACCGCCATCCCGCACGAGCCGCCGACCAGCATGGCCTCTTCGCGGGCCAGCCGTCTGGTCATGTTGAACGAGTCGGAGTCGGTCACCGCGATGATCTGGTCGGCGACGGCCGGGTCGTAGGCCGAAGGCCAGAAATCCTCGCCAACACCTTCCACCAGATAGGGCCGGCCGGTGCCGCCGGAATACACCGATCCTTCCGGGTCGGCGCCGACCACCTTGACCCGCCCCTCGGAGACATCCTTGAGGTAGCGACCGGCGCCGGTGATCGTTCCGCCGGTGCCGATGCCGGCGACGAAATGGGTGACCTGTCCGTCGGTGTCGGCCCAGATCTCCGGGCCGGTGGTCTCATAGTGGCTGGCCGGGCCCTGCGGGTTGGAGTACTGGTCGGGCTTCCATGCGCCGTCGATCTCGCTGACCAATCGGTCGGACACGCTGTAATAGCTGTCGGGGTGCTCGGGCGGCACCGCCGTTGGGCACACCACCACCTCGGCGCCGTAGGCGCGCAGCACATTCTGCTTGTCCTCGCTGACCTTGTCCGGGCAGACGAACACACACCGGTAGCCGCGGCGCTGGGCGACCAGAGCCAGGCCCACACCGGTGTTACCCGACGTCGGTTCGACGATGGTGCCGCCTGGTTTGAGCTCTCCGCTGGCCTCGGCGGCGTCGATCATCTTCACCGCGATCCGGTCTTTGCTGCTCAGTCCGGGGTTGAGGTATTCCACCTTGGCGACCACGCGGCCAGAGCCCGGCGGCACAACCGAGTTCAGCTGAACCAGTGGAGTGTTACCGATGATTTCACTGATGTGCTGCGCGATCCGCATGCGTAGATCGTCTCAGGTGCGTCGCGACCTCGCCTAGCCGGTGGCCTCGCGGATGTACTCGCCGATCTGGCGCAGCGACCGCGTCGCCTCGGGAATCAGCGGCGCACCGAGCTGGAAGTCGTGAATCTGGCCCGGCCAGACCCGCACCTCGGTCGGCACTCCGGCCGCCGCCAGTGCGCGGGCCGCCGCGCGGGCGTCATGCAGCAGTACCTCTGACCCGGACACGTGGATCAGCGTCCGGGGCAATCCAGGCTCGACGTGGTCCAGCGGTTCGTAGAGTTGTTCCGGCTTGCCATCGACGACGTGCTTACGGGCAGCCTTGGCGACCAACGTCAACAATGCGTCGAATGCCTTGGCGGGGAACATCGCATCGGTCTTGATGTTCGGGTGCGACTGCTTGGGTTGCTTGGCCAGCTCCAGCAGCGGAGAGATCGCGACCAGTGCGGCCGGCTCTTCGTGTACCTGTTGAAGCCGTTGCGCCAGAGCAAGAGCCAGGTAGCCGCCGGCCGAATCACCGGCCACCACGATCTGGTCCGGCTGGTATCCACGCAGGCGTAGCCAGCGGTAGGCGTCGTGGCAGTCGTCCAGCGCCTGACCGATCGAGTGCTTGGGGATGAGCCGGTAATTGACCACCAGCACCGGAGAATCGGCAAACTTCGACAGCGCGTTGACGATTCGGCTGTGCGAGTTCACCCCGCACGTCAAAAAGGCGCCACCGTGCAGATAGAGCACTACCCGTCGCTTGCCGTCGGCGGGCAGCACGCCGGGCGCGCGGACCAGCTGGGCGGTGCAGTGCGGCAACTCGACCGTGCTGCGGACTGTTCCGGGCCCGGGCAGCAGCATCCGGGACGCGAAGTCGATGATGCCGAACGGAAATGGGACGTGCGGGATGTAACTGACTACGCCCAAAGCGGGGCGGATCGTGAGCCGGCAAGCCAACGACGCCATGATTCCGGGGAGGCTGGGTCCACTCTCGACGACCTCGACGGGCACGCCGTCGTTGATGGGAAATCTGCGGGCCCGCAGCACGTCACGGGCACGAACTGTGGTCCGGGGCGCGCCCGAAACCTTGCTCGGTGCGGTCATGCTCAACACTCCTACGCCGTTGTAGTGCGATGACATGTCGACGAAGCAGCGGAAGAAGCATCCTCAGCCAACTTCGTGAACTTAGCTTGACACTTTAAAGAACTTCAACAATCAAAGAGTCTGATTCGATACCAACATTGCTCCGACCCGTAATGGCGCAAGAGCCAGGGTCCGGAGCGACCAGCGGTCCGGGACATAAACTGTTCGCGTGGTACGACGCGCACCGCGAGGTTCGATCACGGCGCTAGCCGCGGCAGGCGCGCTGGCATCGACCGGCACCGCCTATGTGGGGGCGCGCAATCTGCTGATCAGCCAGGCCGCCAAGGCGCGCAGCGTCATCCCCAAGTCGTGGGATGTCCCGCCGCGTGCCGACGGCGTCTACACCCCGGGCGGCGGCCCGGTGCAGCGCTGGCAGCGCGGGATGGACGTCGACCTGCACCTGATGATCTTCGGTGACTCGACGGCAACCGGGTACGGCTGCCGGATCGCCGACGAAGTGCCCGGCGTGCTGATCGCCCGCGGATTGGCCGAGCAGACCGGTAAACGAGTCCGATTGAGCACCAAGGCGATTGTCGGAGCCACCTCCAAGGGTTTGTCCGGACAGGTCGACGCGATGTTCATCGCCGGACCACCGCCCGATGCCGCCGTAATCCTGATCGGCGCTAACGATGTGACCAAGCTGAACGGCATCGGCGCCTCGTCGCGCAGGCTGGGCGCGGCGGTGCGACGGTTGAAAGCCAGCGGCGCCGAGGTCGTCGTCGCCACCTGCCCCGATTTCGGTGTCGTCAAGGCGATCCCACAGCCGCTGCGGTGGACGGTGCGCACCCTGGGACTGCGGCTGGCCCGCGCCCAGTCCGGCGCCGTCCGGTCCGCCGGTGGTGTGCCGGTGCCGCTGGCCTCGCTGGTCAACGACGAGTTCAAGCATGCCCCCGAGCGGATGTTGTCCGATGACCAGTTCCACCCATCGGCGGACGGCTACGCGCTGGCCGCAAGCCAGCTGCTGCCGGCGCTCTGCCAGGCACTCGGCCACTGGGCCGGCGAGCCGGCCCTCTCGTCGGCGTCCGGCACCGAGGCCGGTCCCGGCAACTTGTTGCTCCGGCTGATCTCGCGACTGTGGCGGCGACCCACCACCGGGGTACCGGCGCCGATCGTCGTATCTGCCCCCGGCTAAGCGACTCGCTTCTTCGCAAGGCTAGATTCGGGTCCAGACCACACCGCAGGAGATGGAGCCGACATGCCGGAAGCCGTCATCGTTTCAACTGCCCGTTCACCGATCGGGCGCGCCATGAAGGGGTCGCTGATCAGCATGCGGCCCGACGACCTGGCGGCGCAGATGGTGCACGCCGCACTCGACAAGGTGCCGGAGCTCAATCCCCACCAGATCGACGATCTGATCCTGGGCTGCGGCCTGCCCGGTGGCGAGCAGGGGTTCAACATGGCCCGGGTGGTCGCCGTGCAACTCGGCTACGACTTCCTGCCCGGCACCACCGTCAACCGCTACTGTTCGTCGTCGCTGCAGACCATCCGGATGGCCTTCCACGCGATCAAGGCGGGCGAAGGTGACGCGTTCATCTCCGCGGGCGTCGAGACGGTGTCCCGGTTCGTCAAGGGCAGCTCGGACTCGTTGCCGGACACCAAGAACCCGCTGTTCGACGACGCCGCGGAGCGCACCACCAATGCCGCTGAGGGCGCGACGGACTGGCACGATCCGCGTAAAGACCACGCCATTCCCGACGTCTACATCGCCATGGGTCAGACCGCCGAGAACGTCGCCATCTTGACCGGGATCAGCCGCGAGGACCAGGACCACTGGGGCGTGCGCAGTCAGAACCGTGCCGAGGAAGCCATCAAGAGCGGCTTCTTCGAGCGTGAGATCGTCCCGGTGAAACTCCCGGACGGCAACACGGTCAGCACTGACGACGGGCCGCGGGCCGGCACCACCTACGAGAAGATCAGCGAGCTCAAGCCGGTCTTCCGCCCCAACGGGACGGTCACCGCGGGCAACGCCTGCCCACTCAACGACGGCGCCGCCGCCGTGGTGATCACCAGCGACACCAAAGCCAAGGAACTCGGCCTCAAGCCGTTGGCGCGCATCGTCTCCACCGGGGTGAGCGGCCTGTCCCCGGAGATCATGGGCTTGGGCCCGATCGAGGCCAGCAAGAAGGCCCTGGAGCGGGCCGGCCTGTCGGTCAAGGACATCGACCTGTTCGAGATCAACGAGGCCTTCGCGGTGCAGGTGCTCGGCTCGGCCCGCGAGTTGGGCATCGACGAGGACAAGCTGAACGTCTCCGGCGGCGCTATCGCGCTGGGCCACCCGTTCGGCATGACCGGCGCCCGGATCGCCACCACCCTGCTCAACAACCTGCAGACCCACGACAAGACGTTCGGCCTGGAGACGATGTGCGTCGGCGGCGGTCAGGGCATGGCGTTGGTCATCGAGCGGCTGAGCTGACACCGCAGCACGCGTCTGGAGAGCTTTGCCGCCAAAACTGGCGTAACCGCACGGTTCGGGCATGAAATCACCCGTACTGGGTTACGGTTTGCCAGCTGCCGCCCGGTGGCCTACGCATCCGAGTTCAGCTCGGTCGAAGAGGAGCGGCACGATGAGTACTTCCCGGAAAACGATTGCACTGGTGACGGCCGCAGTGGCTGTCACTTCGGTTTCGGCGGCCGGTTGCAGCAGCAACTCGAAGTCACCGACGGGCTCGTCGACGTCAGCCGCCGCGGCCACGACAAGCCACAGCTCGGCGGCGAGTTCGGCGCAGGCCCAGTCCGCCGACTACGCCCGACTGCTGATCCAGGCCAGTGACATTCAGGCACCGATGGCCTTCACCGCCGGCCCGGTTACACCGAACCCGAATGGTCAGGCCGGGGTGGATACGACGTTCAGCAACGACGACAAAACTCGCCAAATCCACGACACCATCCTCGTTTTCAGTGATCCTGCTGCGGCGACAAGCGCGCTGGAGGCCGCGAAGGCGAAGCTGGGTGATTCCGTCCACGGCACACCCGGACCGGCTGCCGTGGGAGCCGGCGGCACTACCGTCTCGGGCAACTCACCGGACGGCTCCAAGAGCGTCACGATGGTGCTGTTCACCGAGGGCAAGGCGTTCGCCACCCTGAACTTTGTCGGCCCACCCGACATGCAGCCGCCGCCGGATTTCGTCAACGACCTCGGACAAAAGCAGGACACGGCCATCAAGAACGGACTGTCTGGCTGAGCCGAACCGGCCGCGGCGGTTGAGCGGAGTACAAAAAAGCCGGCACGTTACGCACGTGCCGGCTTTCTTGTGTCAAGCGCTAATCGTTCTGAAAGTAGCTGAGCAGGCGCAGGATCTCGATGTAGAGCCAGACCAGAGTCACGGTCAGGCCCAACGCGATACCCCAGGCGGCCTTC
>NZ_DATNJW010000093.1:0-5711 GCF_035603715.1 Mycobacterium sp.
AAACTCATCGGCGTTGAGATCTCGGAATCCGACCGGTGCCTTCCGGCCAGCGGCTAGAGGCGTTGCGGCAGGCCGAATTTCGCGAATAGCCCGGTGTCGAGAAAGGCGACCACCCGAGACACCCCGTCGGCCCGTACGTCCAGCACATGCAGCTGGAACGGCACATGGCCGTCGCCGTCGCGCATGTACATCGCCGCGGCGGGCTGGCCGTTGGCGGTCAGCGGGACCATCCGCATGTCGCCGGGTTCGTCGGCGGGGCACTGCTGGTGAATCAACGTGATGATCGCCTGCGGTCGCTGGTACCAGCCGACGTATGGTGGCATCTCCCAGATCGCTTCGGCGGTGAACAGCTCGACCAGCCGGTCGATGTCGTAGGCCTCGAACGCGGCGATGTAGCGCCTCAACCGGTCTTGTGCGTCCTGTGAGTCCGGCGCCACCAATCGGTCGTCGGCACTGGGGCCAGCGGCGTCGAGTTGCGACCGCGCACGCTGTAGCAGGCTGTTGACGGCGGCCGTGCTGGCGCCGATCGCGTCGGCTACCTCGGCGGCCTTCCACTGCAGCACGTCGCGCAGAAGGAGCACCGCGCGCTGCCGGGGCGACAGGTGCTGCAGGGCCGCCACGAACGCCAACCGGACCGACTCGCGAGTATCAACGATCGTTGCCGGATCAGCCGGATCGCCGGCCGCGTCGGGCAACGGCTCGAGCCACGGCACCTCGGTGCCCTCGACCAGCTCGGCGGTCGGGTCAGAGCTGGGTGCGCCCAACCCGGTCGGCAGCGGCCGGCGCTGGCGATTCTCCAGCGCCGTCAGGCAGGTGTTGGTGGCGATACGGTGCAGCCAGGTGCGCACCGACGACTTTCCTTCGAAGCGGTCGTAGGCCTTCCAGGCTCGCAGCAAGGTCTCCTGTACCAGGTCCTCGGCATCGTGCAGCGACCCGGTCATTCGGTAGCAATGCGCGAGCAGTTCACGTCGGTACGGCTCGGCGGTGGCAGAGAAATGGTTCCTGCCGTCGTCGGACAACTCGCGGGCGAGCACGCTCACCGGACCGAGCTTACGTATTGCCTGTGACAGTGGGTCTACGCTGCCCCTGATGACAACCACGCGTACCGAGCGATCCTTCGACGGTGTCGACGGCGTGCGCATCGTTTACGACGTCTGGACCCCCGCGGACACCGGGACCGCGCCGCGCGGCCTGGTCATCCTCGCGCACGGGCTCGGCGAACACGCCCGCCGCTACGACCACGTTGCCGCGCGGTTCGGCCGCGAGGGATTGGTGACCTACGCGCTCGACCATCGCGGGCATGGCCGCTCGGGCGGCAAGCGGGTGCTGTTGAAAGACATCTCCGAATACACCGGCGACTTCGACACCCTGGTCGGCATCGCCGCCAGAGAACATCCCGGGGCGACGCGCATCGTCCTCGGCCACAGCATGGGCGGCGGCATCGTGTTCGCCTACGGTGTCGAGCATCCTGACGACTACGACTTGATGGTGCTGTCCGGGCCGGCGGTGGCAGCCCAGACGGCCGTCTCTCCGCTGCTGGCCCGGATCGCCAAAACCATCGGAGCGATCGCGCCGGGTTTGCCGATGCAGGCACTCGACTCCAGCGCGGTGTCCCGCGACCCGGCGGTGGTGAACGCCTACGACACCGATCCGTTGGTGTACCACGGCAAGGTTCCCGCGGGCATCGGTCGAGCGCTGCTGCTGGTCGGCGAGACGATGCCGCAGCGAGCGCCGTCGCTGACCGCGCCGCTCCTGGTCGTGCACGGATCCGATGACCGGCTGATCCCGGTCGAGGGTAGCCGCCAGTTGGTCGCGGCCGTGGGTAGTTCCGATGTCGAGCTGAAGGTTTATCCGGGGCTTTATCACGAGGTGTTCAACGAACCGGAGCAGGACCAGGTCCTCGACGACGTTGTGTCGTGGATCAACGCCAGACTGTGAGTGGCCGCGTTGAAATGTCGCCCGGTTCCTCTAGTTTGGTGCTGTGACTGACGACAAGATGCTGGCGCGTATCGCAGCCCTGTTGCGTCAAGCCGAGGGCACCGATAACGCCCACGAGGCCGAGGCGTTCATGTCCGCCGCTCAACGGCTGGCCACCGCGACGTCCATCGACCTCGCGGTCGCGCGCTCGCACGCCGACAAGCGCACACCCGCTCAGGCGCCCGTGCAGCGCACGATCACCATCGGCGCCGCCGGCACCAAGGGACTGCGTACCTATGTGCAGCTGTTCGTGCTGATCGCCTCCGCCAATGACATCCGCTGCGACGTCGCGTCCAACTCGACGTTTGTCTACGCTTACGGATTCGCCGAGGACATCGACGCCACCCATGCGTTGTACGCCAGCCTGGTCGTCCAGATGGTCCGCGCGTCAGACTCCTACATCTCCTCGGGCGCACACCGGCCGACCCCGACGATCACCGCCCGGCTGAATTTCCAGCTGGCGTTCGGAGCGCGGGTGGGTCATCGGTTGGCCGAGGCTCGCGAGCAGACGCAGCGAGATGCGAAGAAGGACCGTCGCCGTCCGCCCGGCACGGCAATCGCCCTGCGGAACAAGGAGATCGAGCTCCGCGACTACTACCGAACGGCGTCGAAGGCGCGGGGCACCTGGCAGGCCAGCCGTGCCACCGCAGGATATTCGTCGGCCGCTCGGCGGGCGGGGGATCGGGCCGGCAAACGGGCAAGGCTGGGCAGCGGCTCCGAGCTCTCCGGGGCGCGGAGCGCGCTGGAGCGGTGAACGCCGACGATTCGTCCGCGCGGGACTCGCAGCGCTCGAAGGTCTACGCCGCCGAGGAATTCGTGCGGACGCTGTTCGACCGGGCCGCGGAACACGGCTCGACCAGTGTGGAATTCTTCGGCACGCAGTTGACCCTGCCGCCCGAGGCCCGGTTCGGGTCGTTGGCCGCGGTGCAGCGCTACATCGACGACGTGCTGGCCCTGCCGGCACTGCGACGACAGTGGCCGAAGGTGGCGCCGCTGCGGGTGCGGGCCCGACGGGCCTCGACCGCAGCTCATTACGAAAACCAGGACGGCACAGGCATTATCGCGGTACCCGATCACCACGACGCGGGTTGGGCGATGCGTGAACTGGTTGTGCTGCACGAAATCGCGCACCACCTTTGCGATGTGCAGCCGCCGCACGGGTCGCAGTACGTCGCGACGTTATGCACCTTGGCCGAATTGGTCATGGGGCCCGAAGTCGGGCACGTGCTGCGGGTGGTGTACGCGAAGGAGGGTGTGCGCTAGCTGGCGACCTCGACCATCTCGTCGCCGCACTTGCAGATGTAGGCCTGATCGGTGCCGCTGCAGTGACATGCGACCTCGATGCGGACGCGGCAGCCGCAGCCGTCATGACCGCAGCTCAACAGGGTGCCTGCTTCGTTGGACATCGTCTTCACCTCTTCTGGATTGGGACCTGACATGGACCAAAGTATACCCCTGGGGGGTATATCGCAAGGACGGTTAATGCGGTGGCGGCATGCGTCGGCGCCGGGCTAGCGTTGGCGCATGACCCAAAAGCCAACTCCCGCTGAAGTCGACGAATATCTGGACACCACCCTGCTGGACGACGACCCGATGTTGTCCGCCGCTCTCGAGGACAGCGACGCCGCCGGGTTGCCGAAGATCGCCGTCTCGGCGCAACAGGGCAAGTTCCTGAGCCTGCTCGCCACCGCGGTCGGGGCCCGTCGCATCTTGGAGATCGGGACACTGGGCGGCTTCAGCACGATCTGGCTGGCTCGCGGCGCCGGCCCGCACGGTCGAGTCACCACGCTGGAGTACGAGCCCAAGCACGCCGAGGTGGCCCGGGCCAACATCGACCGCGCCGGTGTCGGCGATCGGGTGGAAGTGATCGTCGGCGCCGCCCTCGATACGCTGCCGAGCGTCACTGGCGGTCCGTTCGACCTGGTGTTCATCGACGCGGACAAGGAAAACAACCCCGGCTACCTGGAGTGGGCCGTCAAGCTCACCCACCCCGGATCAGTGATCGTGGTGGACAACGTGATTCGGGAGGGCGCGATCCTGTCGCCCGATCAAGATGCGGTGGTGCGCGGGACGAGAAGGGTGCTCGAGCTGATGGGTGAGCATTCCGGGCTCGACACCGCGGTGCTGCAGACGGTGGGCGCCAAGCACTGGGACGGCTTCGCGATCGCGCTGGTGAAGTAGGCGGTTACCCGCAGATCGCTCCGTGGGCTGCCGATCCCACCAGCTTGACGTACTTGCCCAGCACGCCGGACGTGTAGCGCGGCGGCAGCGGGGTGAAACCCTCACGGCGGGAAGCGAACTCGTCGGCATCGCCGAGCACCTCCAGGGTGCCGTTTGCGACGTCGAGCCGGATCCGGTCGCCATCGCGCAGGAAGGCGATCGGCCCGCCGTCGGCCGCCTCGGGCGCGACGTGTCCGACACACAGGCCAGTGGTGCCGCCGGAGAACCGGCCGTCGGTCAACAGCAGCACATCCTTGCCCAGCCCGGCGCCCTTGATGGCGCCGGTGATGGCGAGCATTTCCCGCATGCCCGGTCCGCCCTTGGGGCCTTCGTAGCGGATCACCACCGCGTCACCGTGGGTGATGGTGCCGTCCTCCAGGGCATCAAGTGCCGCCCGCTCGCGCTCGAAAACCCTTGCCGTGCCCTCGAACACATCGGAGTCGAAGCCGGCCGATTTGACCACCGCGCCTTCGGGCGCCAGCGAACCGTGCAGGATGGTGATCCCGCCGGTGGGGTGGATCGGGTTGTCCAATGCCCGCAGCACCTTGCCGTCCGGGTCGGGTGGGGCGATGTGCGCGAGGTTCTCGGCCATGGTCTGCCCGGTCACGGTCAGGCAATCGCCGTGTAAAAGGCCGGCGTCTAACAGTGCTTTCATCACCACCGGCACACCGCCGATGTGGTCGACGTCGAACATCACGTGCTTGCCGAACGGCTTGACGTCGGCCAGGTGCGGCACCTTGGCGCCGATCCGGCTGAAGTCGGCCAGCGACAGCTTCACGTCGGCCTCGTGTGCGATAGCCAGCAGATGCAGCACCGCGTTGGTCGAGCCACCGAACGCCATCACCACCGCGATCGCGTTCTCGAACGCCTCCTTGGTCAAGATGTCGCGGGCCGTGATCCCGCGGCGCAACAGACCCACGACCGCTTCGCCGCTGCGTCGTGCGTATCCGTCGCGCCGACGGTCGGTCGCCGGCGGTGCGGCGCTGCCCGGCAGCGACATGCCCAGCGCTTCGGCCGCGCTGGCCATGGTGTTGGCGGTGAACATGCCGCCGCAGGCGCCCTCGCCGGGACAGATGGCCCGCTCGATCGCGTCGACGTCCTCGCGCGGCATCAGGCCGCGGGCGCAGGCGCCGACCGCCTCGAACGCATCGATGATCGTCACATCGCGCTCGGTGCCGTCGGACAGCTTGGCCCGGCCCGGCAGGATCGAGCCCGCATAGAGAAAGACCGCGGCCAGATCCAGGCGAGCCGCGGCCATCAGCATGCCGGGCAGTGACTTGTCGCAGCCGGCCAGCAGCACCGACCCATCGAGGCGTTCGGCCTGCATGACGGTTTCCACGCTGTCGGCGATCACCTCGCGCGACACCAGGGAGAAGTGCATGCCCTCGTGGCCCATCGAGATGCCATCCGACACCGAGATCGTGCCGAACTCGAGCGGATAGCCGCCGGCGGCGAATACGCCCTCCTTGACGGACTTGGCCAATCGGTCCAGCGACAGGTTGCACGGCGTGATC
>NZ_DATNJW010000094.1:0-9276 GCF_035603715.1 Mycobacterium sp.
AGGATCTCCCGCTGCCCGGACCACAGTCGCGACCAGTGCGGGTTCAAATCGAACGAATAGGAATACAGGTGCGACTTGACGTCGCAGGCCAGCCCCGGATAGGTGTTGATCCGCCAGGTCCCGCCGACGCCGTCTTCGCGGTCGAAGATGGTGAAATCACGGAACCCGGACCGCGCCAGCAGAATTCCCAAGGCGATGCCGCCCGGGCCGGCGCCGATGATGCCGACCTTCATTGGATTTTCAGGCACTGGCCGCCGTCGATGACGAGCTCCGAACCGGTGATGAACGACGCCTGCCCCGATACCAGGAAGGCGATCGCATCGGCCACCTCGGACGGCTGCCCGATCCGGCCGGACACCGATATGGCCGCAAGCCGCGCTTGCGTCTCTGCATCGAGCATCGGCGTCGCGATCGGACCGGGGAACACCGCGTTGACCCGAATGCCCGCCGGGGCGAGCTCGCCCGCGGCGGCCTGGGTCAGCCCGCGCAGCGCCCACTTCGCCGAGCCATAGGCGATGTGGTTCGGAAACGGCCGGATCGCCCCGGTGCTGCAGGTGTTGACGATCGCCGCGCCGTCGGCGGCCCGCAGCTGCTCCAGCGAGGCCTGGATGCCCAGAAATGCGCCTAAACAGTTGACCCGCCAAGACCTTTCGAACCCATCGACCGACTCGTCGGCGATCGAGGCACGGTGCAGCAGGCCCGCATTGTTGATCAGGGTGGTCAACGATCCAAACCGGTCGACGGTCTTCGTCACCGCCTGCTGCCACTCCCACTGCGATGTCACATCCAGCGGGATCCCGATCACCGCGTCATCGCCCAAGCCGTCGACTGCGGCGCGCAGCTCGGCGGCGTTGATGTCGCAGGCAGCCACGAAAAACCCGTCGGCGCGCAGTCGCTGGGTGATGGCCCAGCCCTGCCCGCGGGCGGCCCCGGTGACCAGCGCCACACGTTGAGTCACCGGTCGCCCCTCGCGTCGCTGAGGCTCGCGGCGGCGCCGCGTCGCAGGGCCTGAGACTCCGACTCCAAGGTGAGCATCTGAAAACCCAGTTGCGCCATGGCATGTCCGGCCTTGGCGTTGCCCGCGTGAATCGCGGCCACCAACCCGGCCCCCGACGCGGCGCGGTGGATACCCACGATGGCCTCGCGCACCGTCGGGTCGGACGTGGCCTTGGTGACATCGACGCCCATCGAGATCGCCAGATCCGCGGGGCCGACGTAAATGCCGGCCAGTCCGGGCACCGCGCAGATGGCGTCGACATCGGCCAGCGCTGCGGCGGTTTCGATCATCGCGAACACGCTCACCCGTGATTCCAGCTTGGCGGTATCGGCACCCAGGCTGGCCCGCAGCGGCCCGAAGCTTCGCGAGCCGGCCGGCGGGTACCGAGTGGCGGCGACCGCTGCGGTCGCCTGCTCGGCCGATTCGATCATCGCGACGATGATGGCGTCGGCGCCGGCGTCGAGGACCCGCCCGATCGGTGCCGCATCGGCGTTGGGCAGCCGCACCGCCGTGGCGATCGGCACGTGTTCGAGGCGGCGCAGCATGCTCGCGATATCGGCGTCGTCGATGTAGCCGTGCTGGGCGTCGAAGCCGACGTAGTCGTAGCCCGCTCTCGCGAATTCCTCGGGCCCGATCTCGGTGGGCCCGGTGATCCAGCCACCCCAGATCGGTTCGCCCCGGCTAAGTGCTTGCTGCAGTTGACTTTCGGTCATGGCGCCAAGATCGCGATTTTCCCGCGGTCGGGAACCGGGCGCGCAGCCAGTTCGAAGGCGGCCTGCACGTCGTCGATGTCGAACGTGTGGGTGTGATACTCGGCCAGCAGACTCGGGTGCTCGGCGGCGAACTTGTTGGCCAGGTCGAGCATACGCGGACGATCAAGCGCCACACCAGATTTCAGGGTCAGGTTATTCCGCAACATGGTGCGCATGCTGATCGGGTAGCTGTCGTCGTCGGGCACCCCGAAATAGAACACCGTGCCACCGGGCGCGGTGGCTTCGATCGCGTGGCTGAGGGTCGCCACCTGATGACCGACGGCTTCGATCACCACGTCTGGTCGGTCTTCGGGGGCCAGTTGGCTGACCCACCGGCTGCTGGTGGCCCGCGCATACGTGTCGACGCCGAATTTCGTTGCGATCTCTGCCCGGTTGATCGGGTCGACGCCGGTGACACGACGGGCGCCCATCGCCTTGGCCGCACACGAGAACAGCAGCCCGATCGAGCCCTGTCCGATGACGCCGACATGTAGCCCGTTGAGGTCTGGTAACTGGCCGATGGCGTAGAGCACGCAGGCGAGCGGTTGCAGACCGACGGCCTGGGCGGGGCTCAGCGTCGGGTCGTAGGCCGCAACCTGATTCCCGTCAGTGACGACCCGTTCCATCAAGCCGTCGAAGCCGGACGCCCAGCCCACTACCCGGTCTCCGGGCCGATGCCGGTCGTGCCGGCTGGCGAGCACTTCACCGACGACTTCATGGATCGGATAGCCGTCCTTCGCGGCGCCGCTACGCCCTTCGTCACCGGGCAGTGTGCCGCGCACTCCGCGGAAGGCCGGCATGTCGCTGCCGCACACTCCGGCGGCCAGAAACCGCAACAGCACCTGACCGTCGGCAAGAGCGTCCGGGGTCTTTTCGGCGATCGATGTCCGCTCGAACTGATAGGGCGCGATGATCCGGTAGGACCACATCTCACACCTCCACTGGCAGCCTGCTCCAGCCCCACTGGAAGCTGGACGGCGGGCGGGATGCCGCCTCGTCGATGATGCGGTAATCCGGCACGCGGCGCAGCCATTCGGCCACCAGGATCGAAACTTCGAGGCGAGCCAGGTGATAGCCCAGGCAGAAGTGTTGTCCGCGGCCGAATGCCAACGAGCGGCCGGGGGTCCGGTTCCAGATGAATTCGTCGGGTTGCGGATATTCGCGCTCGTCGCGGTTGGCCGAGGCGATCAGGGTGATGATCCGCTGCCCCGGTTCAATCGTGGTGTCGTGAATCGTGAACGGCTTGCGGGCCGTTCGAGCGAACCACTGTGCGGGGGCGCAGTAGCGGATCATCTCCTCACGCGCGACCGGAACATTGGCGGCCGGGTCCGCGCGCACCGCCTCCAGTTGGTCGGGGTGCCGGAGCAACTCCCACAGCCCGTGCGCCACCACCTTGGGCACGGTCTCGGTGCCGCCGATGAAGACGCAGAGCATCTGGACGGCGACTTCGGCGTCGTCGAGTGCTCTGCCGTCGGGCAGTCGGTAGCCGAGTAGACCGTCGACTACCGGCAACGGCCCGTTGGTGGAGTCGGCCCGCCGTCGCCGCACCGCCGGGATCAGGTGTTCGAGGTAGTTGGGCCGGGCCTCTGCGGTGTCGACTCCGCTACCCGGTTCGGCGAGACTTCCCGCATTGACCGCGGCCAGCACATCACGGGCGAAATCGACAGGAACGCCGAGCAATTCGCAGACTACCGACGCTGCGACGATTCCGCCGTATTCCTGGGTGAGGTCGAACGTGCCACGCGGCAGCAGTTCGTCGAGCCGTTCGTTGGCTAACTCGCGGATCCTGGCTTCCCACCCCGCAGCCGATTTCGGTCGAAACGGTTGACTGTGCGCGCGGCGCACGCCGTCGTAGATCGGCGCGTCGAAATTCGCGTGGAACGGCAGCGGCTGCAATGGCGGATCGGCGACCGGGCCCTGATTGTGGCGCGCCAGCACCGAGGCCGGCGGCAACGAGCCTTCCGAAGCGACGAACGTTCCGTCGTTGATAGCCAATACATCCCAGATGTCGTCGAACCGGGACAACGCGAAGGTGTCCCACTGCGGCAGGTAGTAGACCGGGTGGTGTTCGCGCAGGAGGCGGTAGTACGGCAGCGGGTCGGCCATCACCGCGGGGTCGAACGGGTCGTAGGAGAAGTCGTTCATTGCAGCGGCGACGGCGGAAGTGCTTGCAGGATCGAGTCTTCCCAGCCGTCACGTAGCGCCGGGGCGACGCTCATCCAGGTGACGATCTCAGCCGGCGGGCTGTCTTTCCACGACGGGTAATGCTCGGCGAAGCAATCCCAGCCGCCTTCGAGCGCCCAGTAGTGGATCACCTCGTTGAAGCGAAAAGTGGTGGTGAACGAACCCAGCCAATGTTTACCGGTGCGCTCCGACCACGGCACGTAGAGTCGCTCCAGTTCGCGGATGTAGTCGTCCTGGCGTCCGGGCTTGGTCTGCATGATCTCCTGAATCACCACGGACGCACTGAAATTGGCCTCGCGCAGTTGGGCGAGCGTCTTGTTGCTCGGCCCCGGATACATGATTCGGCCCTCCCCCGACGCCCCGATCACGGCGAGAAATGCCGACCATTTTTTGGCGGTCGACTCGTGGCTGCCGCCACGTGCCTGCGCCGACGCGATACGCGCATAGTCTGCGAACGCATCGATCTCCCAGATGATCGTCACCTGCGGCCAATGCCCGTTGTAGGGCGCGGTCTCCCACAGCGCGAACAGTCGCGCCCCCAAGTCGTGCATCATCGGCTGATAGGTGCCGGTGAACTCCGCGGTGAAGCCATCGCTCGAACCAGAACCCAGCGCAATCGTCTCGTGCAGGTAAAGCAGGGTGTGGCCGTAGTACTTGCGCATCAGCCAACCGGGATCAGTTCGGAATCGACCGGTAAGGACGCTTTCATGTCGGAGCGCAGCGTCTCGGTCGGGCCAACCCTGCCCGGGATACCGGCCGCGGCGAGCGCGTGACGCTTGAATGCGCGTGCGGCACCGCTGAGCACATGCTGCACGGTTGCGGTCCGGTGCCCGACGGTAAGCGGCCAATCATCGTGCCAGAGAGTCACTTCCGTCATCCAGCGGTCCAGCGCGGTGAACACCTCCTGCCGAATCCGCGCATCGGAGGCAAACATGTCGGCACTGACCGCCAAGCCGCGGGCGGTGTATTCCTCGCTCGCGGACAGGATCCGCCAGTCCAGGTCGGCCACCTGGATGCCGAGGATCTGCAGCGGACGGCTGTCGCAGCGCTGCGGCAACAGCACGTTGACATCCCAGCCGGCCCGCACCCGGTCATAGAGCCAGCCGCCGATGCTGCCCACCACATCGGCGGGGCTGGAAGCGACAACGTCGAGTCGATACTTGACCGAAGCGCCGTCGCAATGCGGAGCCTGTGGCCGCTGATTCTCGAAGTCCACCTCGAAGGTTCCCATCGCATCCCTTCAGCAGTCGAACGCCACATCGCGTTCGATGACCCGGTCGACTCAGCGTGACATTTTTACATCAATCTGTAAAGTTTCGATTGGATCAAGACTGGCGCCGCGCTTCGAGCTCGGCGAGGACTTCGTCGGTGTGCTGTCCGAGCCGCGGGGCGCACGCCCGCGGCTCCCACGGCGTGCCGTGGAAATCCGCCGGTGTCGCGACCATCGGCACGGCGGCGGGTCCGTCCGGCACGTCGACCATGCCGCCGGCGGCATGAAACTGCTCGTCAGCGATGACATCTTCGATGGTGTTGACCGGTGACCAGAAGAAATCCGGTTCACCGGCGAAGATCTCGGCCCACTCGTCGAGAGTCTTGGTGGCAAAGATCTGATCCAGCTGGCCGATCAGCTCCACGGCGTTGACCGCTCGTGACCGCGCGTCAGCGAACCGCGGATCATCCAGCCACTCCGCTCTGCCCACGGCGCGACACAGCGGGGGCCAGTGCCGGTCGACTTCCAGCCCGACGATCCAGAACCGCCGGCCGTCGCCGGTGGCGTAGTTGTTCATGCACGGGTTGAACATTTTTTCCCGTTGCCCGATCGCGATCGGCTGACCCGACATCAGGTAGGTGTTCAGATCGAAGCTGACGGTGTAGGCGCCTTGACGGTAGAGCGACGTGCTGACCAGCTGACCGGTTCCGGTGCGGTCACGAGACACCAGCGCCGCGCAGACCGCCGCGGCCAGCGTCATCCCGGCGGAGTGGTCGCCCATCCCGCCGCGCTGAAACGGCGGGGTCTCACCAGGTCGGGTCAGCAGATAGGCCAGCCCGCCGCGCGCCCAGAACGCGGCGACGTCGTAGGCGGCCCGATCGGCATCGGGCCCGGTCTCGCCGTAGCCGGTGATCAGCCCGTACACCAGGCGCGGGTGGTCCGGGGCGAGCGACTCGTAGTCCAGGCCGAGGCGACGCAATGCCCCGGGCCGGACGTTGGTGATGAAAACATCGGCGCCAGAGATCAATTCGAGCGCAGTGCCGCGACCGTCCTCGGTTGTCAGGTCGATGACGACGCTGCGCTTGGACCGGTTGTCCATCTCGAACGGCGGGCTGACGTCGACGTCGAGCCCCAGCATGCGGCCGAACATCCGGGCCGGATCTCCGGTCGGGGGTTCGATCTTGATGACGTCGGCGCCCCAGTCGGCAAGGATGCCGCCGGTCGCCGGCCCGGCCACCCAGACCCCGAGTTCCACGACGTTGATGCCCTGCATCGGTCCGGCCATCCTTGGCATCCTCTCGTCGCTTCGATCAGCAACCTAAGCACCTCGCTGCGGGCTGTGGCGACCGCATTTGACACCGGGATCGGTGCCGCCGAGTACCGTACGTTTCACCGTCAAGGTACTTAAGGTGCGACTGATGACAGATTCCCCGGGCAGACCGTTCGGCGAGCCCGACGGTGCGCCACAGTCGTCGCGCACCGGGTGGTCCGGCCCCAATGCACCGGGTGCCTATGGTCCACCGCCGCAGCCGTATTACCCCGGTTTCATGCCGCCGCCTACCGGTCACAGAAACGGCCTCGGCACCGGGTCTTTGGTGCTTGCTCTGGTCGCCCTGGTGGCGACGGTGACGATTTTCGGCGGTGCCATTCTCGGTATCGCCGCGGTGGCGATGGGATTAGTCGCGCGCGGGCGCGTAAGGCGCGGCGAGGCCACCGACGGCGGCATCGCGGTGGCCGCCATCGCGCTCGGCATCGTCGCGGCCGTCGTCGGCCTGTCGATTATCTGGCTCGCCTTCGGTACAGAGTTGTTCAATGAGACCTACCAACACTGCCTCGGCGAACGCAATGGACATGCGGAATACTGCCAGCAATATCGCTGACCCAGTGGTGGATGAGACATGAGCATGGTCACCGGGCATGGGCCACTGAGCAGTGCTCCGGCCGGTTGGTTTTCGCCGAAAGTGCCCGCCGGCGTGGTCTATGTCGAGCCACATCCCCGGCGGGTTCGGGCGGTGAAAAACGGGCGCACGGTGATCGACACCGAGCATGCGTTGCTGGTGCACCGGCCAGATCTCCCGCTCAGCTACGCATTTCCCGCCGACGAGGTCGTCGATCTGCCCAGTGACCCGGTTTCGGAGGCACCCGGGTTCGTCCATGTGCCGTGGGACGCGGTGGACAGCTGGACCGAGGAGGGACGCACCCTGGTCCACTACCCGCCCAACCCGTATCACCGGATCGACTGCCGTCCAACGAAACGGCGGCTACGCGTCGAGGTGGCCGGCACGACGCTGGTCGACACCGAGGACACCGTGATCGTTTTCGAGACCGCGCTGGAGCCAAGGCTCTACGTCGATCCCTCGCACGTACGCACCGAGTTTCTGCGACAAACGGAGACCTCGACCTACTGCAACTACAAGGGGTACGCCACATATTGGGCGGCGGTCGTGGGCGGTACGGAGATCGAGGACGTGGCGTGGAGTTACCTGGACCCGCCACCGGAGAGCGGGCCGATCAAGGGGTTCTTCAGTTTCGACGCCGCCCGCGCCGACGTTGTCGCCGAGTTGCCGGAGTCTCAGGACCTCGGCGGCGAGTAGTTCGGCCGTCCCAGGCCCAATGCGTGCTGGGCGATCATGTTGCGGAACACCTCCAAGGTGCCGCCGTAGATACCGACGGGTGAGGCCAGCCGGAAGATGTATTCGGCACCGCCGTCATCGACCGCCCCTTCGGTGTCGACCGGCAGCGCTGACGCGGTGCCCAGGAGGTCCATCAGATCCGGTGATACGTCGCGCATGGTCTGCGCGTTGGCCACCCGGCCGAACATTCCCGGGGTACTCAACGCCGCCTCGGTGCGAGCAACGCTGCGGCCCAACCGATATGCCACCGAGGTGTCGTCGAGCAGGCGGCGGCCGTCGGCGTCGCGTTTGGTGACCAACGCGGCAATAGCGTCGATCGCCTCGGCCATCAGCGTCAGATGCTCGCTCATCACCGCGACTCGTTGCAGCCCGTCGTCCTCTTTTTCGACCGTGCCGTGCTCCACGTCGAGCGCACCCCGCAACACTCCCCAGCCGCCGTTGACGGGGCCGATGCGGTAGCGATCGTCCACCCGCACGTCGCTGTAGAAGACGATGTTGGTGCGGTCGCCGTCGATGGTGCGAATGCCTTGGATGTCGATGCCCGGCGTATCGAGCGGCACCAGAAACATGGTCAGGTTCTTGTGTTTTGGCGCATCCGGGTCGGTGTTGGTCAGCAGGAAGACGTATTTCGCGTTGTGCGCGTTGGACGTGAACATCTTGGAGCCATTAATGACCCAGCTAGATCCATCCGCTTCGCGGACAGCACGGGTTTTGCATGTCGCCACATCGGAGCCGCCCTCCGGTTCGGTGTAGCCCAGGCACAGCCGGATCTCGCCGGACAGCACGCCGGGCAGCACCTCTTCGGTGAGTTCCGCCGGTCCGAAGTCGCGCACCATTTTCGCGACCACGGCGGTGGTGCCCCAGTGGAACCACGGCGTGTGCGCCCGACCGATCTCCAGATCCCAGATGCGCCGGCGCAGCGCGCTGAATCCACCGTCGGATTCGTCGTGCCAATCGGAAGCGAGATAACCCTTGGCGCCCAGCGCCAAATGCACACCCTCGTCGAAGTTTTCCCCGCTCTCACGGTCCCGGCGGATCACATCGTCGGTGACGATGTCAACCAGGAATGACCGCAATCGGTCCCGGAATTCACGGTCGTCGGGAGACAGTTCGACGGATGCGAAATCCATGACTGTTACAGCCGCGCTTCGGTTTTGATCGCGGTATCGGTGGTGCGCAGTGGGCGGATCAGCGCATCCTGGGCGAACGAGGCGATCAGCTCGCCCTCCTCGGTGTGGACGGCGCCACGGACATAGGACATTCCCGCACCGACCTGAGTGCTCTCGTGCGTGTACAGCAGCCAGCCCGTCCACGACACCGGCTCGTGGAAGCTCACCGTCACCGTCAGCGGCGCGGTGGACACGGTCAAATGCGACTGGCTGGTGCCGACGCCTTCGTGGGCGCGCATCGTGGTCGAGATCCCCAAGTGCCCGGTGAAATACGCGATCAGTGCCTTGGCCAAATCGTCGCGGGCCGGGATCGGGTCGTAGTGCAGCCAGG
>NZ_DATNJW010000095.1:0-2390 GCF_035603715.1 Mycobacterium sp.
ACGAGTGCGGCAACCTGTTCGGTGCCGGCATCCCGGTCAACCTGGATCGCGCGATCTCCGCGGGTCAACTCGACGCCGGCGACGTGATCATGATGGCTGCTTTCGCACACGCCGGCGACTTCGCTGGCGCGGCGGCGGTGCGCTGGGGAGGTCGTAACTGATGGCCGAACCCGCGCTCGGGACCTCGGTGACCGCCGAGATCCTCTCCTCGCTACCGCAGGCGGTCGACCCACTGGCCTTGTCGCTCAATGAAAGTCCCTTTCCACCCTTGCCTGCGGTGCGTTCGGCGTTGGCCCGCAGCCTCGACGTGGCGAATCGTTATCCGGAGTTTCTGCCCGGACAGTTGCGGCGAATGATCGCCGACCGCGTGGGGGTGGACGAGGAGCAGGTCGTGGTCGGGACGGGAGCATCGGGGGTGGCGATGCAGATGTTGCACGCGGTCACCCGCCCGGGTGACCGGATTGTGATGAGCACGCCCACTTTCGACGGCTATCCGATCTTCGCGGAGATGGCCCGGCTGACCCCGGTCACCGTCCCGCTCGACAAGTACGGCTATCAGGACCTGGCGGCCATGGCCGAGGCGGCGGCCGATGCGCGCGTCGTCGTGCTGTGCCGGCCGCACAATCCGACCGGAACATTGGACGCGGCCTGGTCGGTGGAATGGTTCTTGAGCCAGATCCCCAGCGACACCGTTGTACTGCTCGACGAGGCCTATATCGAATTCGTCGCCTCCCGGTACCGGATCGACGGGCCGGATCTAGTCCGGCGTTTCCCGAATGTTGTTGTGCTGCGGACCTTCTCCAAAGCCTATGGGCTTGCCGGTTTACGGATCGGCTACGGATTCGCCGCGCCCGAGCTGGCGGGCAGGCTGTGGACCATGCAGTTGCCGTTCGGCATGAGCAGCGTCAGCGTGGCGGCGGTCGCCGCGTCGTACGACGCCGAAGACCAGCTTTCGCACCGCATTCGCCGAATCAGGTCGGAGCGCAATCATCTGCGGCTGCGACTGATGGCGATGGGCGTGTACAGCACGGACTCGCACGCCAACTTTGTCTACCTACCGAGCGCGCGGCGGCCTTGGAGCGAAGTCTTCACCGAGGCGGGTCTGCAGGTCCGCTGCTACCCCGATGGCGGTGCGCGGATTACCGTCGGCGACCTGCCGTCGACGACGGCGGTGCTGTCCGCGGTGGAAAAGTCCCTGACGTAGGGCCGAGGACGGCCGCGTCCCGCCCCGATCTGCGGTATGAAAGGGCGTGGCCGCATCCAGTGACCCCGGCAAAGCCGACAACCGCGATCCGATCGCGGTCGCGCGGACGAACTGGGAACGCGCCGGGTGGGGCGACGTCGCCGAAGGCATGGTCGCGGTCACGTCGGTGATGCGGGCCCACCAGATACTGCTCGCCCGGGTCGAAACCGCCTTGCGCCCTTACGATCTGAGCTTCTCTCGATTCGAGTTGTTGCGTTTGCTGGCGTTCAGTCGCAGCGGGGCGTTGCCGATCACCAAGGCCTCCGACCGGCTGCAGGTGCACGTCACCAGCGTCACGCACGCCATTTGCCGCCTGGAGGCCAACAAGCTGGTGCAACGCGTGCCGCACCCGACCGACGGCCGAACCACGTTGGTGCAGATCACCGACCTGGGCCGCTCGACCGTCGAGGACGCCACCGTCACGCTCAACGAGCAGGTGTTCTCCGATATCGGGATATCCGACGCTGAGTCGCAGGCGCTGGCGTCGTCGATCGAGACCCTGCGGCAGAATGCCGGCGACTTCTAGTCGATGGGCGATGGCACCGGGATCGTCGCCGTGACCGTGGTCCCGGAGCCCGGCCGCGATCGGATGTTCAGCCGGCCGCCCACTAACTCTGCGCGCTCGGCCATCGACAGCACGCCGTAGCCGCCCATCTCGTCGCTGCCCAGCGGATTCTCGAAGGTGTCGAAACCTATTCCGTTGTCGACGATTTCGAGTCGAGCGGTGTCGTCGTCGATGGCGAAGCGCAGCCGGGCCACCGACGCGTTGGCGTGCTTGACGATGTTCTGCAGGCCTTCTTGGGCGATCCGGTAGAGCGCGATCTCGATGTGCTCGGGCAACCGGACGTCGGCCAGCTCGAGCTCCATGTCCAAGTCCGGTATCGACCGGGCGAGGCTGGCCAGCCCACCGGCCAGGCCCAGATCGTCGAGCACCGGTGGGCGCAGCCCGCTGATCGCGGCGCGGGCTTCGCCTAACGTCAGGCCGACCAAGGCCCGGGCCTCGGCCAGTTGGCTGGAGGCCTCGGTGGGATCGTCGCCGACGGCGCGCGCTGCCGCGTCGAGCCGGTACGACAGCGTGATCAGACGCTGCGAGATGCCGTCGTGGATATCGCCTGCGACGCGACGACGTTCGATTTCCTGAGCCTCG
>NZ_DATNJW010000096.1:0-9267 GCF_035603715.1 Mycobacterium sp.
CGGGACGACCCAGGTCGCCCCGACCTGGGTGAGGTATTGGCGAGCGCGGTCCATCTGCCGTTGCCTTTTCTGGATGCCGAAAGATTCCTTGGCGCGGGCCGGCATGTCGTAGACCATCGGGTACCAGATCGCACCGGAGTACTGCAGCAGGTGCACGTCGACGCGACCGAACTCGTTCGTCAGCACGTCGAGATCCACTGGCCGGGCGTCGTTCATGTTGAAGGCGGTTGTGACGCCGTCGGAGACCACCAGCGCCGAATCGCCGATCGGGCCGTCGGCGGGCGCGCGCAGCGCGATGATCATGATGTCCAGCTCGCCCTTGGGACCGCTGAGCCGGTGCTTCACCGAATCGGTGGTCTCGAAGAAGCGGTGGAAGCCCAGCAGCTGCAGGGCATTTTTCAGGTCTGGCACCGGATAATCCGGCAGCAGGACGGTGGCGTCCTTGTTGACGTGCTCGGCCAGCAGCTTGGCGTCGAAGTGGTCCTTGTGTAGATGTGAGACGTACAGATAGTCGCAGTCGCCCAGCGCGTCCCAGTCCAGTCGGCTGTTGTCCGGGAACGGGAACCACGATGCGAAGTAGGCCGGGTTGACCCAGGGGTCGCACAGAATGCTGCCGGCCGGAGTATCTATCCGAAAGCCGGCGTGGCCGATGCTTGTGACCTGCACTGACACCCTTCAAGGACTGGTTACGCGACGCTCGTCTGCCGCTCCGAGCTTAGCGGGAGCGCGCTGAAACACCCGACCCGCTAGAGCCACCCAGCGGCGAACACTAGGCTTGATCACCGTGGAACCGGTATACGGAACGGTCATCGCACTCGTCCGGACTGTGTGGCGGGTGCAGGGTTTGCGTTTCACGGTCATCGGGCAGGAGAACATCCCCGCCACCGGCGGCGCCGTCATTGCCATCAACCACACCGGCTACATGGACTTCACCCTGGCTGGGCTACCCGCCTTCCGGGAGCACCGCGCGCGCAAAGTGCGGTTCATGGCCAAACAGGAAGTCTTCGACAGCAAGCTCACCGGACCGATCATGCGGGGCTGCCGGCATATCCCGGTGGACCGGTCCAGCGGCGCCGCGTCCTACGCCGTCGCTGTCGAACGGCTCAGGGCCGGTGAACTCATCGGCGTCTATCCCGAAGCGACGATCAGCCGCAGCTTCGAGATCAAGGAATTCAAGTCCGGCGCCGCCAGGATGGCGATCGAGGCCGATGTCCCGATCATTCCGCACATCGTCTGGGGCGCCCAACGGATCTGGACCAAGGACCATCCCAAGAAGATGTTCCGCCCGAAGGTGCCGATCGTGGTGATGGTCGGTGAGCCGATTCAGCCGACACTGCCCGCGCCCGAGCTGACCACGCTGCTGCACTCCCGGATGCAGCATCTGCTGGAGCGAGCGCAAGACGCATACGGTCCGCATCCTGCCGGCGAGTGGTGGGTTCCGCACCGGCTCGGTGGCAGCGCCCCGACTCTGGCCGAGGCCGCCCAGCTCGATGCTGAGGAGGCCAGCCGCCGCGCGGCCGCCAAGGCGGCTCGTGAGGCGGGACCCGCCTAGCCACGGCCATGGAGCCGGTATTCCGCACGCTCGAGATCACGGCCAAGGCCCTGGTCGCCGCGACCGGCACCAAGATCACCTACCAGCACATCGAGCGCATCCCGTCGACCGGTGGCGCGGTGATCGCGATCAACCACACCAGCTACGTGGACTGGCTCCCTGCTGCGCTTGCGGTGGAGGCACGCGGGCGGCGCATCCGCTACATGATCAAGGCGGAGATGCAGCAGGTGAAGGTGGTCAACTTCCTGATCAAGCACACCAAGACGATCCCGGTCGACCGCCGGTCCGGCGCGGGGGCATACGCCGAAGCCGTCCGCTTGCTGCGGGCCGGTGAGCTGGTCGGCCTGATGCCGGAGGCGACGATCAGCCGCAGCTTCGAGCTCAAGGACTTCAAGACCGGAGCGGCTCGGATGGCGCTGGAAGCGAGGGTTCCGACCATCCCGCTGATCGTCTGGGGTGCGCAGCGGATCTGGACCAAGGACCACCGGCGCAATGTGGGTTACAAGAAGATCCCGGTGATCGTGGCGGCGGGCCGGCCGTTGCCGCCGATCGGTGACGCCGAGCATCTGGACGCCGCTCTGCGGGAGGGAATGACTTCGCTGCTCCACCGTGTTCAACAGGAGTATCCGCATCCAGAGGGCGCTTTTTGGGTGCCGCGGCGGTTGGGCGGCAGCGCACCTACGGTGGCGGAGGCAAAAATTATTGAGGACACTGAAAGGGCTGAGCGCGCCCGCAGGCGGGCAGAGCACAGACCCTGACGCACCGACGGCCGCGGAGAAATCAGCCGAGAAAGGGAGCTACCGGGATGGCAGAGCCGTTTTATCGGTTCGGCGAGTGGGTCGTTCCGCCGGTCGTCGCCATGAACGGGACCAAGTTCACCTTCCGCGGGCTGGAGAACATCCCCGCGCGCGGTGGCGCGCTGCTCGCCCAGAATCACACCAGCTACCTGGACTGGCTTCCGCCGTTGTTCGCCGCCCGCGAGCGCGGCCGACGGATGTACTTCATGATCAAGGCCGAGATGGCCGATGTGAAGGCGGTCAACTACGTCATCAAGCACGCCCGGCTGATTCCGGTGGACCGCCGCCAAGGGCACGACGCCTTCGACACCGCGGTGCAGCGACTACGCGAGGGCGAATTGATCGGGATGCATCCCGAGGCCACCATCAGCCGCAGTTTCGAGTTGCGCGAGTTCAAGACCGGTGCGGCCAGGATGGCTCTGGAGGCGCAGGTGCCGATCGTTCCGCTGATCGTCTGGGGCGCCCACCGCATTTGGCCCAAGGATCACGAAAAGAAGTTGTTCCGCAACAAGGTTCCGATCACCGTCGCCGCCGGTCCCCCGCTGGCCCCGCACGGGACCGCCGAAGAACTCAACGTCACATTGCGCGCGGCGATGAACGACTTGCTGTACCGGGTGCAGGAGGAGTACCCGCACCCGGAAGGCGAGTACTGGGTGCCGCGCCGGCTTGGTGGTAGCGCGCCGACGCGCGAGGACTCCCAGGCGCTCCGATTGAACGAATTGCAGGAACGCCTCGACAGGTTCGGGACCGACGGCGTCACCCGCCCCGGGCAGAGCCAAAGCGGAACGCATTGATCACCTGCTGTGAAAGCAGATCGTCACAGTGACGTTGCCCGCGCTGATCGCCTGCGACGTTGACGGCACCCTGCTCGGCGAAGACGAAAAAGTCACTGCGCGCACCCGTGACGCCGTGCGTGCGGCGATCGATGCGGGCGTGCTGTTCGTGTTGGCCACCGGCCGCCCGCCGCGATGGATCCCGCCGGTGGTCGACGGGCTCGGTTTTGCCCCGATTGCGGTGTGCGCCAACGGAGGCGTGATCTACGACCCGGAGACCGACCGGGTGCTCTCCGCCAAGACGCTATCCGTGGATGCCCTGTGCGAGCTGGCGGAGATCGCCACCCGGGTCATCCCGGGAGCCGGGCTGGCCGTCGAGCGGGTCGGGGCCAGCGCGCACGACAGCGCCACCCCACAGTTCGTCAGTTCGCCGGGCTACGAGCACGCCTGGCTCAACCCCGACAACACCGAGGTCTCCCTCGACGACCTGCTCAGTGCGCCCGCCGTCAAGCTCTTGGTCCGCAAGGCGGGCGCGCGCAGCGCCGACATGGCTGCCGCGCTCGTCAAGCACGTCGGCGTGCAGGGCGACATCACCTACTCGACCAACAACGGGCTGGTCGAGATCGTGCCGCTCGGTGTCGACAAGGCCAACGGCATCGCCGAAATCGCTGGGCCGCTTGGCATTCCCGAGTCCGACTGGGTCACGTTCGGTGACATGCCCAATGACGTGCCGATGCTCCTGCGCGCCGGCCTCGGAGTGGCGATGGGTAATGCGCACCCCGACGCGCTCGCGGCGGCCGATGAGGTCACCACAACCAACGCCGACGACGGAGTGGCGCGGGTGCTGGAACGCTGGTGGTTGTAGGCGGTCGCTAGGCGGCCGGCGCGACGGGGGAGAACCGCTCGAGCTGAACCGGTGGTCCCGTCGCGGACGGCGGCGGGAGTTCCTCGACAATTCCGTCGATCACCCGGCTGACCCGGCCGCTGAGCCGGTCGAAGTTCAGCGTGCCGTGCTGGAAGTTCTGCTTCACCCATTGCGGCTCTTGGAATTCGGAGCTGGTCGGCAGGCCGAGGGCTCCCCGCTCGTAGCCGAGTGAGGCCCACGCGTCGTAGATGGCTCCGGTGATCGCTTGCGGACCGGTTTCCGGCGACCAGTACATCGCGCCGCGGTCGAAATTGGCGTAGCGGGTGTCGCCCTCGCCGGTCGCTTCCGGCGAGGTGGGTGCGCCCAGGATGCTGCTCGGGCCACCGATCGTCTGCCAACGGTCGTAGATGGCACCGCCTTGTAGCGACAGGGCCAGGTCTTCGGGTCGCGGCGGTCCACTGAAATGTGCTGCGGTTTCCCGGATTTCGTCAAGCAGCCCATAGGCGACGTTGCCGGGGCAGTCGGTGGCGCCGACGTCGCGGTGGCTGAAGATGGTCGGCAGTGTCGCCACGGCATTGACTGGGAAGTTGGTGTTCTCCCCGCCGGCCGACGACAAAGCGACTGTGCCTCTTGGGTTTATGTGGTCCAGGCCGAGCCGCCAGCCGACCAGCCGGCCGAGCGTGTGCAGCTGGATCGGGGTCGGCGCCACGTCGTCGAAGTTGCCGATCATCGCCACCCCCCAGCTGTCCCGGTTGAAGCCGCCGGTGTGGTCACCCTGCACCGGCCCGACCAGCGCGCCGGCCCTGCCCTCGAATACCTGGCCGTACTTGTCGACCAGCGCGTTGTACGCGATGTCGCACCAGCCCAGGATCTGGGTGTGATACGCGTAGATGGACTGGACGATCGCCGCCGAATCCTGCGGCTGGTAGTCGTTGCTCTCGCCGGTGTGGTGCACTACCGCGGCGCGGATCGGTTGGTCGAACGGCCGGTTTCCACAGTGCACCGCTTCGTCGGCGCCCCATTGCGCGCGAGCGATGATGTTCGGCGCCTGGCCCGCCGCGACGATCGCAGTCGGCGGTGACCACTGGGTGTCGGCCGGTGCCTCGGGCGGGGAAATCAGAATAGCCGAGATGTTTTGCGCCAGAGGCTGTTCGGCGGTGGCCGGGATATAACCCAGGCCGGCGGGCGCCGGGGTCCTCGGTGGGACGGTCTGCGGCGCGCCGGCCGGACGGGTGACTGAGATCTGGACCGTCGTGGTCTTGCCGACGAATACGGGATCGGTGCCGCGCGGGCCCGGGGTCGAGCGGTGGTCGCCCGAAGAGAGCAGCGTCTCCGTGTCGTACCACGGGCCCCACGAGCCGTCGAGGTGCCGAGCGCGGATTCGCGCCGAGGTGCCGGTGAGGTCTCCGCCGGTCAGCGCCACCATGGAAAACGGCTTGGGCTGACTGATTTCGCGGACCGTGACGCCGCCGCCAAGTCCGATCAGTGGCTGCTGGGCAAGTTGGGTGTCGCCGCCGTGCCGGGCCGGCTGTTCCCGGTGTCCGCTTGCCGCCCACGGGAGGATGACGACGGTCGCCGCGATGGCGGTGAACAGCATCGTCGGCGGACGACGGCGGGACGGCACGACCCGATGTTACGTATGTGTCTATTGTTGCAAATGATTCGACACGCTACTTAAGTGAACGAAGTGATCTTGGCGCGGCACGGCACCGCAGAGTTTGAGCGGCCCTGGTCAAGCCAGGGGCCCACTTCTGCGGTGCCGTTTCGGGGGGAAATCCGAAGCCGCGGGTGCGATCAGGGGATTGGCGCCGGTACGGGTGGCGGGGGAACCGGAGCGGCCGCACCGTGTGCCGCGTTCTGAAGCTGCGGCAAGATCATGCCTTTGAGCAGGTCGATGGCCTGACCCGCACCCAACTGGTTGGCCGCGCTCATCATGTCGCTGACCAGCCCTCCACTGGGGGCCGGTGCCGCTCCGAGAGACGGGTCGCCCAGGATCGGGTAGGTGCCGCCGGCACCCGGGTCCAATCCGACCGGGTCGCTGATCGGCAGTTCGCTCGGGCTCGACAGGCCACCGGCTCCGGTGGCCGGATCAAAGGCACCCGGGCTGGTCAGCCCGGGTGTCAGACCGGGGCTGGTCAGGCCGGGGGTGGACAGGCCCGGAGTCGTTCCCGACGTCAGACCGGGGGTCAGGCCCGGCGTCGTGAGCCCGGGGGTCGCACCGGGCGTCAGGCCCGGAGTGGTCAGACCCGGAGACGTCAGGCCCGGCGTGGTCAGGCCCGGTGACGTGAGGCCCGGTGACGTCAGGCCCGGCGAGGTCAGCCCGGGGCTGGCCAGATCGGGCGAGCCCAGGCCGGGAGTGCCCAGGCTGCTCGGGCTGGTGGCACCGGTCAGGCTCGGGATCGGCGGCAGGCTGACGCCGAACTGCGACAACCCCTGCGTCAGCGCGCCCATCAGCTCACCGGGAAGGTCGGTCATGGACGCGGCCCGGACAAACTCGTGGTGCACGGGGGCGGGCTTGGCGGTCAGGTCGCAAACAGCGATGTAAGCAAAAGGACTCGCGACCGCCAGAGCGGCGAACGCGCTCGTGGCTGTCGAGAGCCTGCGTCGACGTCGGTTCGGCACGGAAGTCTCCTCAATCTGGAAATGCGGTCAACGTCATGCCCGAGGGCAAGGTGCCTGATAGGTCGTTCTCAGCGCACATGACCGATGGTACGTACGTGATTGATGTGACTAGAGTGACGAGATCCAATCGTGAGCAGATCGCGACGTTCGTCACCAAAATCTGCACTATCGTTACGCGCCACGCCGATGTTCGGGCTTGCTGTCGATGTTTCCGCGCTAAGACCCCCGCGCCGAACGGGCGACGGTCTCGCAGTCCGATACCCTAGGCAACCGATGACTTCTCCTTCCGGTCGCTTTGACCTCTATGTCGTCGGCTCCGGATTTTTCGGTCTGACGATTGCCGAGCGCGTGGCCACTCAGCTCGGCAAGCGGGTGCTCGTGCTCGACAGGCGTCCGCATATCGGCGGAAACGCCTATTCCGAGCCCGAGCCGCAGACCGGCATCGAGGTACACAAGTACGGCGCGCACCTGTTCCACACCTCCAACAAACGGGTGTGGGATTACGTGCGGCAGTTCACCGACTTCACCGGCTACCAGCATCGGGTCTTCGCCATGCACGACGGCCAGGCCTACCAGTTCCCGATGGGCCTGGGTCTGGTGTCGCAATTCTTCGGCCGCTACTTCACGCCCGACGAGGCCAGGTCGCTGATCGCCGAACAAGCCGCCGAGATCAAGAGCGACGACGCGCAGAACTTCGAGGAGAAGGCGATCTCGCTGATCGGCCGCCCGCTGTACGACGCGTTCGTGAAGCACTACACCGCCAAGCAGTGGCAGACCGACCCCAAGGAGCTGCCGGCGGCCAACATCACCCGGCTGCCGGTCCGCTACACCTTCGACAACCGCTACTTCAACGACACCTACGAGGGCCTGCCGGTCAACGGCTACACGGCCTGGCTGCAGAACATGGCGGCCGACGACCGCATCGAGGTCAGGCTGGACACCGACTGGTTCGACGTCCGCGACGAGCTACGCGCCGCCAGCCCGGACGCTCCGGTGGTCTACACCGGTCCGCTGGACCGTTACTTCGACTATGCCGACGGCCACCTGGGCTGGCGCACTTTGGATTTCGAGGTCGACGTGTTGCCAACCGGCGACTTCCAGGGCACCCCGGTGATGAACTACAACGACGCCGATGTGCCCTACACCCGCATCCACGAGTTCCGCCATTTCCACCCGGAGCGGGATTACCCGGCCGACAAGACGGTGATCATGCGGGAGTACTCCCGGTTCGCCGAGCAGGACGACGAGCCGTACTACCCGATCAACACCGAGTCTGACCGCGCGGTGCTGGCCGCGTACCGGAGCCGGGCTGCGAGCGAAACCGCTTCGGCCAAAGTACTTTTCGGTGGACGGCTGGGCACCTACCAGTATCTCGACATGCACATGGCGATCGCCAGCGCATTGAATATGTACGACAACGTCCTGACGCCGCACCTGCGTGACGGCGCGCCGCTGGACGAGAACAGCAGAGGAAGCACCCGGGGATGAGTAAGACCACGGTCGACGATGAAAACCGTGCCGCGACCCAGCAATCCGGTAAGGCGGTGAGTCTACTGGCGCGCGTCATCCTGCCGCGCCCGGGCGAGCCGCTCGACGTACGCAAGCTGTACCTGGAGGAGTCGGCGACCAATGCCCGGCGCGCGCATGCGACCGACCGCACGTCGCTGCAGATCGCTGCCGAGTCCGAGGTGTCGTTCGCCACGTACTTCAACGCGTTCCCGGCCAGCTACTGGCGGCGGTGGACGACGTGCACGTCGGTGGTGCTGCGTACCGAGCTCACCGGCAAGGGGCGCGTCGACGTCTACCGCACCAAGGCCACCGGAGCCCGGATCTTCGTCGACGGCCACAATTTCGCCGCGACGGGCAGCGTGCCGGAGGTCCTGGAATTCCAGATCAGCCTTGACCCATTCGAGGACGGTGGATGGATCTGGTTCGACATCACCACCGACACCGACGTGGAATTACGCAGCGCCGGCTGGTATTCCGACCAACCCGCGCCAGGTGTCGCGAAAGTCGCGGTCGGGATCCCGACCTTCAACCGGCCCAACGACTGCGTCAACGCGCTGCGTGAACTTACCGCAGATCCCTTGGTGGACAAGGTGATCAGCGCCGTCATCGTGCCCGATCAGGGTACGTCCAAAGTCCGCGACCACCCCGATTTCGCCGCTGTGGCTGAGGCGCTGGGCGATCGGCTGTCGATCCACGACCAGCCCAACCTCGGCGGCTCGGGCGGATACAGCCGGGTGATGTACGAGGCACTGAAAAACACCGACTGCCAACAGATCCTGTTCATGGACGACGACATCGAGCTGCAGTCGGACACCGTTCTGCGGATCTTGGCCATGCACCGCTTCGCCAAGGCACCGATGCTGGTCGGCGGCCAGATGCTCAACCTGCAGGAGCCGTCGCACCTGCACATCATGGGCGAGATGGTGGACCGGGCGAACTTCATGTGGACCGCGGCGCCGTTCACCGAATACGACCACGACTTCGCCGAATACCCGTTGAGCGACAACAACCCTCGCAGCCACCTGCTACACCGGCGCATCGACGTCGACTACAACGGCTGGTGGACCTGCATGATCCCGCGCCACGTGGCCGAGGAGCTCGGCCAGCCGTTGCCGCTGTTCATCAAATGGGACGACGCCGATTACGGGC
>NZ_DATNJW010000097.1:0-3679 GCF_035603715.1 Mycobacterium sp.
AACTATGTGGACAGCTCGTCGCCGCAGCTACCGGTTGTATTTCGACGACACATCAGGGGGATCCGTCGTTGACCGAGGACCCCGGATCAAGCTTCGCCACGGTCTGGAGCGCGGTCGTCTCCGAACTCAACGGCGAACTCGCCACCGATAGCGCCGCGCTCAACGGTGAACCGTATATTCCACCGCTGACACCTCAGCAGCGTGCGTGGCTGAACCTCGTCCAGCCGCTGCAGATCGTCGAGGGCTTTGCTCTTCTCGCCGTGCCGAGCAGCTTCGTGCAGAACGAGATCGAACGTCACCTCCGCACCCAGATCACCGAGGCGCTCAGCCGTCGGCTCGGACAACAGATCGAGCTCGGCGTGCGGATCTCCCCGCTAGCCGGCGACGAATCCGAGGACGCCATCGGCGCCGGAGCCGACGAGCCGATCTCCGACCTCGACGAGATCGACGAAGACGGCGAGGCCCTCGCCAGCGCTCACCAAAACTGGCCGTCGTACTTCTCCGAGCGGCCACACAGCACCGCGGCCGACGCGGCCGCCGGCCTCAGCTTGAACCGCCGCTACACCTTCGACACATTCGTCATCGGCGCCTCGAACCGGTTCGCCCACGCCGCGGCGCTGGCAATCGCCGAGGCACCGGCCCGGGCCTACAACCCCCTCTTCATCTGGGGCGAGTCCGGACTGGGTAAGACACACCTGCTGCACGCCGCCGGTAACTACGCCCAGCGGCTGTTCCCCGGCATGCGGGTCAAGTACGTCTCGACCGAAGAATTCACCAACGACTTCATCAACTCCCTGCGCGACGACCGCAAGGTGGCGTTCAAACGCAGCTACCGCGATGTCGACGTGCTGCTGGTCGACGACATCCAGTTCATCGAAGGCAAAGAAGGTATCCAGGAAGAGTTCTTCCACACCTTCAATACCCTGCACAACGCCAATAAGCAGATCGTCATCTCCTCCGACCGGCCGCCCAAACAGCTTGCAACACTTGAAGATCGGCTGAGAACTCGGTTCGAATGGGGGCTGATCACCGACGTCCAGCCGCCGGAGCTGGAAACCCGCATCGCCATCCTGCGCAAGAAAGCGCAGATGGAGCGGCTCAATGTTCCCGACGACGTGCTCGAGCTGATCGCCAGCAGCATCGAACGCAACATCCGCGAGCTGGAAGGCGCGCTGATTCGTGTCACCGCGTTCGCCTCGCTGAACAAGGCGCCGATTGACAAAGCTCTGGCCGAGATCGTGTTGCGCGACCTGATCGCCGATGCGAGCACCATGCAGATCAGCGCGGCGACGATCATGGCGGCCACCGCGGAGTACTTCGACACCACGGTCGAGGAACTACGTGGCCCCGGCAAGACCCGGGCACTGGCCCAGTCCCGGCAGATCGCCATGTATCTATGTCGCGAACTGACAGACCTGTCGCTGCCCAAGATCGGCCAGGCTTTCGGCCGCGACCACACCACGGTGATGTACGCGCAGAAGAAGATCCTGTCCGAGATGGCCGAGCGGCGCGAGATCTTCGATCACGTCAAAGAACTCACAACGCGGATTCGCCAGCGCTCCAAGCGCTGATATTTCCGGCCAGATTCCAAAAAACTTCTATCTCGGCCACAACACCTGTCACACAGTCGGCTGTGGATGCAGCTGTGCGCAACACTGCTCACACTCGCGTGCCAACCACGGTCGTCATGCACAACCCCGACCGGTCCCCAACCGCTGCACACGAACCACACAACCCGGCCCCGTGTCATGCACAGCCCGGTCGGCTCCCCCAGCAGCACAGACCTCATGCTGTCCCCAGCTTGCACAGGCCTTAATACTGTTATTGAAATATCTACTAGTTTGTTCTTTAGAAAACGGCGTTGGGGACAAGCCGTTCCACACCCCGGTCTCGACTCGGGAAAGCCCTGAGTGTCGCTGCTTCCGATTAGCTTTCAAGATGGCCTCCGACGCTCTACGGTTGTGGTTCGACTGCCGTTTCGGTCGTCGGAACGGATTACCGGCACGGGCGTCCGTCAGCGGGGAATACCGCTCCTCACGTGGGTGGAGCCGCTTGACGTTGGCCTTGCTGTTCGGGGTGATGAAGGGACGCAATGGACGTGGCGACGACCACAGTCGGCCTGACCGACTTGAAGTTCCGCCTGGTGCGGGACGACTTCGCTGACGCGGTGGCGTGGGTTGCGCGGACCCTGCCGACCAGGCCCACCGTGCCGGTGCTGGCCGGCGTGCTGTTGACCGGCTCGGATGATGGCCTGACAATCTCCGGATTCGACTACGAGGTCTCCGCCGAAGTTCGGTTGGCCGCTGAAATCGCTTCTCCGGGAACAGCTTTGGTGTCAGGTCGACTGCTGTCCGACATCACCAAGGCGCTTCCGAACAAGCCCGTCGATGTCCAGGTCGAGGGCACCAGGGTTTCGTTGGCTTGCGGAAGCGCGAAGTTCTCGTTGCCGACGATGGCGGTCGAGGACTACCCGACGCTGCCGGCACTGCCCGAGGAGACCGGCGCCCTGCCGTCCGACGTGTTCGCCGAGGCGATCGGTCAGGTCGCGGTCGCGGCCGGCCGTGATGACACGTTGCCGATGCTGACCGGGATTCGCGTCGAAATCTCCGGCCAGTCCGTGGTTTTGGCTGCTACTGACCGGTTCCGGCTTGCGGTTCGAGAGCTGACCTGGTCGGCGGCTGCACCTGATGTCGAAGCCGCGGTGTTGGTGCCGGCCAAGACGTTGTCCGAGGCGGCCAAGAGTGGTGCCGACGGTGCCGAGGTGCACTTGTCGTTGGGCGCAGGATCGGCGGTCGGCAAGGACGGCTTGCTGGGCATCAGCGGAAACGGCAAACGCAGCACCACTCGACTGTTGGATGCGGAGTTCCCGAAGTTCCGGCAACTGCTGCCGACCGAGCACACCGCGGTGGCTACTGTCGGTGTGGCCGAACTGAGCGAGGCGATCAAGCGCGTTGCCCTGGTGGCCGATCGCGGGGCGCAGGTTCGGATGGAATTCTCCGACGATGTGCTGCGACTCTCGGCGGGTGCCGACGATGTGGGTCGCGCCGAAGAGGACGTACCGGTGGAATTCGCCGGCGAACCGCTGACCATCGCGTTCAACCCGACGTATCTGACCGACGGGTTGGGGTCGCTGCATTCCGAGCGGGTGTCGTTCGGGTTCACCACACCGAGTCGCCCGGCGGTGCTGCGTCCGGCCGGCGATGACGACGCGCAGCCGAGCGGCAGCGGGCCGTTCCCTGCGGCTCAGACCGAGTATGTGTACCTGCTCATGCCGGTTCGTCTGCCTGGTTAGCGATTAGGTGTACGTCCGTCATCTGGGCTTGCGGGACTTCCGGTCGTGGGCGAATGTCGAGCTCGACCTGACGCCGGGCCGGACGGTATTCGTCGGCTCCAACGGCTACGGCAAGACGAATCTCGTTGAGGCCCTGTGGTATTCGTCGACTTTGAGTTCGCATCGGGTGGCCACCGACGCGCCCCTGGTGCGGGTTGGGGCCCAGCGCGCGGTGGTGTCGACGATTGTGGTCAACGACGGGCGCGAATGCGCGGTCGACCTGGAGATCACCGCCGGCCGGGCCAACAAAGCGCGATTGAACCGGTCGCCGGTCCGCAGCGCCCGCGAGGTGATCGGCGTGCTGCGGGCGGTGTTGTTCGCACCGGAGGATCTGGCGCTGGTCCGGGG
>NZ_DATNJW010000098.1:0-10703 GCF_035603715.1 Mycobacterium sp.
GCTCACCCCTCGTCGAACAGCTGAGCCGGCCTGTGTCCACACCCGCCCACGACGTGGACGTGATCGTCACCGAGTCCGGGCACGTCGATCTGCGCGCGGCGGACTGGTCGCAACGTCGCGCGCTCATCACCGAAATGTTCACGGAATGAAGGAGATAACGCGCGATGCCTGAAGGACCTTTGACCGGTAAGGTCGTGCTGGTCACCGGAGGCGGGCGAGGTATCGGCCGTGGTCACTGCCTCGAGTTGGCCAAGCAGGGCGCGGCCGTCGTGGTGAACGATCCGGGCGTCGGCCGGGATGGCTCCAACGGTGACGGGGGCGGCCCCGCAGCCGACGTTGTCGCCGAAATCGAAGCGTCCGGGGGGAAGGCGGTCGCGCACACAGGTTCGGTGTCGGCATGGGACGACGTCGCCGACATGGTGTCGACCGCCGTCAACACGTTCGGCTCCCTGACTGGTGTGGTGAACAACGCAGGCATCCTGCGCGATTCCATGGTGGCCGCATCCAGCGAGGCCGATTGGGACGCGGTCATCGCCGTACATCTCAAAGGCACCTTCGCTGTTACCCGGCATGCTTGCGACTACTGGCGAGCACAGTTCAAAGCGGGCAATCCGATTGACGCCCACATCGTCAACACGGTGTCGGGCGCCGGTCTCTGGGGCAACGTCGGGCAGAGCGCGTACGGTGCCGCGAAGGCGGCGATCGCCAACCTGACGCTCGTCACCGCGATGGAGGCACAACGTTACGGCGTTGCGGTCAATGCGATCTCGCCGCTGGCGAGGTCGCGGATGACAGCCGACGTGTTCGCTGCGCGTGCCGACGATCCCGCGCTGGATCCCTCCCGCAGCTCCGCTGTGGTGGCTTGGCTGCAATCAGCGCAGTCGTCCTGGCTCACCGGGCAGATCCTGCGCATCAACGGCGACAAGCTGACCCGCATCGAAGGGTTCACCGAAATGTCTGGCGCCTATCACGCCAAAGATGGTGCGGGTCTGGTCTTTTCGGAGATCGGGCAGGCGGTCAGCTGGCTCTACGGGACCTCTCCGCGCGGGCTGGCCGGACCGCTGCCGATGGCCTGACTAGGGCGCACCGCCGTCGGCGTAGATGGTCTGGCCGGTAACGAACGCGCAGATGTCGGACAGCAGGAAGGCGATCAGCGCGCCGATCTCATCGGGCTGGCCGGGGCGACCGAGCGCGGCGTCGAATCCGAAGTCCTCCACCAGCGCCCGTTCGAGTGCCTCGTCGTACGGATAGCCCTTGCTTTCGGCGACGTATCCGCGGACGGCATGCAGCGCATCGGTTTCCACGGCGCCAGGGGCCACGCTGTTCGCGCGGATGCCCGATTTACCGTGGGCGCGCGCGATGCCGCGGGTGAACGTGGCAACGGCCGCCTTGAGGCTCGCATACGGGAGGCGCGGCTCGTGTGGCGAGCGTGCCGAGTACGCGGCGGTGGTGACGATCGCGCCACCGTTGACCGCAAGGTGCGGCAATGCCGCTTGCACGCTGCGGGTGGTCGCCAGCAGCACGTCGTGAAACGCTGTGTCCCAGGCGTCGTCGTCGGAGTCGATGGGCATCATCCCCGCGGTACCCATCGTGATGGCGATGCCGTCGAGTCGGCCGAGTATCCGGACCGCTTCGTCGACGGCGGCCACTGCGGCTCCCGGCTGACTCACGTCGAAGGCCAGGCCGTGCGCCGAGGCCGCGCCGGCGGCGGTGACTTCTTCCGCGGCGTTCTTGCCTCGGTCAGCGTCGCGCCCGACTACCACGACGGAAGCACCCTCGCGAGCCAGCGCGCGTGCCGCGGCCAGTCCCATACCGGCCGTTCCGCCGACGACGACATAACCCTTGCCGCGTACTCCCAGATCCAACGCTCAACCCCTTGCCGCGGGCGGACTGAAGTGCTTCAGCGGCCGCTCGACGAATTCGAATACCACTCCGTCGGGCGAGCGCAGAAACGAGATGAAGAGCCCGTCGATCTTCGTCCCCGGCAAAGGGCACCACACCGGATCACCTTTCACCTCAACGGAATCCGGGACCAACGCCATCGCCGCCTCGGTGTTCTCCACCCGCAGCGCGCACCGGTACAACCCTTGATGGTTCCCGCCCCACGGCACCGGATCCGCCTTGCGGGTATCGGGATGTTCCACCACGGTGAGGCTGAACTGATGCGCGTCCTCAGCCAGTGTGTAGCGGGACACCGCGCACTTGACGGCATTGGGCGACCCGCCGGGCGCGAGTTGATCGCCGGCGACCTCGACGGGTGCCGGCGCCTGCACCTGACCGAAGCCGATCGCGGTGAGGAATGCTCCGGTAGCCGCCGCGTCGATGGCGGCGATGCGGATGCCGGCGAACACCGCCCCCGGCTTCTCGCTCGGGGCTTCGGCGACCTCGATAACCGCGCCGTCCGGGTCGAGCGCGAGAAACGACTTGGAGCCGGAGATCAGGCCGTCGACCGGCCCAGTCACGGTGATGCCGGCGTCGCGTAACGCGGTGACGGTCGCATCCAGGTCGGCCACCGTGAGCAGCGTCGACCGGATGCCGGGGCGAGTCGGCTCGCTGTTCGGGTCGGCTTTCAGCGCCGGCTTGTGGAACTCGATGGCCTCCAAAGCACAACCGGCGCGGCCGCCTCGCGAGTCGTAGAGAAACGATGTCTCACAGAATGTTTCGTCGCCATCGATGCCGAGGATGCTGCCGTCGGTCGGGACTTTGGCATCGGTACGCATCCGTGCCGTCAGGCCCAGCACGTCACCGTAGACACGTTCGGTGCGCTCCAGCGATTCACAGTTGAGGTTGACGTGCAGGAAGCGCCGCGCAAGTTCCTCCGAACCCACTACAGCACAACCGAATTTATCTTGAAATCGATGATTTCGTCCTCGTTGAAACCGAGTTCGGCGAGCAGCGCGTCGGTGTGCTCACCGTGGCCCGGCGCGCACGTCAGGTCCAAGGGCGTCTCGTCGAACTGCACGGGACTGGCCGCCAGCGCGAACTTGTTGTCGTTGGCGTCGGCGACCTTAGGCAGATACCCGTTGGCGATCACCTGCGGATCGCTGTGCACCTCGTGAGCGGTGTGCATGACGTCCCACACGCCGTCAAACCCTTGGAAGGCCTTCTCCCAGTGTGGAAGATCCTCGGATTCGAAACTGCGGCGCAGCTCGGCGATGCACTCCTGGCGGTTACCGAAACGCGCCACCGCACTGGCGAACCGCTCGTCGTCGATCAGCTCGGGTCGGCCCAGCCGGGTGCAGAAGTCCGACCAGAACCGGTCGGCCTGCAAGAGCACAAAAGCGATGAACCGGTTGTCGCGGGTCTTGTAAATGCTGGCCACCGGGTTGGGCATCTCGTCGAGGTTGAACTTCGGAATGTCCTGACCAGTGACGCCGGAACCGACGATGTCTGGACCCAACTGCCAGATCGCAGCATTGAGTAGCGACACGTCAACCACCGACGGCTCACCGGTGCGTTCGCGTTTCACCAGGGCCGCTGCGATACCGCCCGCGATGGCCAAGCCGCCGTAGGAGTCGCCGAACGCCGGCCGCTGAATCGGCGGGTAGGAACCGTCGCCGGCCGAGTACGCATCGCCGATGCCGCCGCGCGCCCAATACGCAGCCAGGTCGAAGCCACCCTGCGAGGCTAGGTCGCCACGGATGCCGTAGCCGTGACCGCGGGCATAGATGATCTTGGGGTTGCGCGCCCGCACCTGCTCGACGTCGATCCCCATCCGTTGTCGCGAATCCGGCAGCAAGTTTGTGACGAAGACGTCGGCGGTTTCGATCAGCTTCATCAGCAGCTCCAGCCCGTCGGGAGTTGAGGTGTCCAGCCCGATGCTGCGCTTGCCGCGGTTGGGCTGCTCGATGAAGTGATTGACTCCGCCTGCGCCCGTCACGAGCCCGGAGCTGATCAACCCGCGCTGCGGGTCACCGGTCTCGGGGTGCTCGATCTTGATGACGTCGGCGCCCCAGTCGGCCAGCACCGCACCGGCGGCGGGAACGAACGTCCACGCGGCCAACTCGACGACCCGGATACCGCTGAGGATGTCGCTCACAGGGGATAGCCGATCGTCTTGGTCTGCAGATGCTGCTCGAAGCCCTCGATGCCATTCTGCCTGCCGATGCCGCTCATCTTGTATCCACCGAACGGGGCGTCGGCGCCGTAGTACATGCCAGTGTTGATCATCAGTGAGCCGGTGCGGATACGACGAGCGACCGCCATCGCCCGTTCGTCAGAGCCGTGGATTCCGCCGGCCAGCCCGTAGGCGGAATTGTTCGCCATCTCAACGGCGCCGTCGTCCCCGCCGTCGTACGGCGTGATGGATAGCACCGGCCCGAACACCTCCTCCTGGAAGATCGTGTGGTCCGGGGCGACGTCCGCGACGACGGTCGGCGCCACGAAATAGCCGCGGTCCAGGCCCTCCGGCACGCCGCCGCCGGCGGTGATGCGACCACCGTCGGCCTTGGCCTTCTCGATGTAGCCCAACACCCGTGCCTGTTGCTTGGCCGACACCAGCGGCCCGCAGAAGGTATTCGGGTCCGCGGGGTCCCCGACGGCGAGAGCACCGAACGTCGCCGAAGCCACCTCAACGGCCTGGTCGTAATGCGAGCGCGGTACCAGCATCCGGGTGGCCAGCGCACAGCCCTGCCCGGAGTGCATCAGTGCGCCAATACAGCCGGGCAGCGCTGCGTCCATGTCGGCGTCGTCGAGTATCAGGTATGCCGACTTGCCCCCGAGCTCGAGCATGTTGCGCTTCATGGTCTCGCCGGAGAGGTTCTGGATCAGCTTGCCGACCGCGGTTGATCCGGTAAACGACACCATGTCGACCCGCGGGTCGGTGGCCAGCACCTGGGCAATGTCGTTGTCCGACGCCGGGACGATGTTGACGACACCGGCCGGGATGTCGGTCTTCTCGGCGATGATGCGGCCCCACCGCAGGGCGCTCCACGGCGTCTCGATGGCCGGTTTGAGCACCATCGTGTTCCCGGTGGCCAGGATCTGACCCACCTTGTTGCTGATGATCTCGAACGGGAAGTTCCACGGCGTGATAGCGCCGACGACGCCCATCGGTTCTTTGACTACGACGCGGTTGTACGGCACGCCCATCTTGGCGTCCTGATCGAGCATCCGCTCCCACGTGAACTCCGAGATGTGTTGTGCCGGCCACCGGATCGCGTCGGCCAGCGGCCATTCCAACTGCGCGATGTAGGTCATCCCCACTGTCGCGCCGACTTCGGCGATCAACTCGGCGCGGATCTCCTCTTTTTCCGCCTGCAGCGCGTCGTGCAACTGCATCAGGCAGCGTTGGCGGAACTCATGGTTGGTGGACCAGTCGGTGGTGTCGAACGTGCGACGGGCGGCGGCGATGGCCTCCTGCATGTCCTCGGCGCTCGCATCGGTGGCCAGCCCCAGCACTTCTTCGTTCGCCGGGTTGACGTTTTCGACAGTCTTTCCCGTCGATGAGTCCCGCAACCGGCCGTCGATGAACAGCCTCGTCTCGGGATTGAACTGGACAGTTGAAGCGGCGACGGGTGATGCCGTCATTGGCGATCCCTCTCACTGAGTAGTGGCGTGGGCTATTGTAACCTCTTATAGCTAACTGTTTAGCGGATTCTGGCGTGCGCCCGAGTCCTGGCAACCATGAAAGGGGTCCGGTTGTCCGCCCCTGTCGACAGCGCCGTTGATGGCGGTCGCCGCCTCGTTTACGAGACCGACATCGCGTCGTACCGCGAGGACTTCCGGCGTTACCTGCGCGACCTGGAGCCGGCAGACGAGTGGCGTTCGGCCGCCTTCACCAGCGCCGAGGACGGCTTGGCCCACGACGCTGCGGTGATGGCGCGGCTGCATGCCGATGGCTGGAACCGATACGGCTGGCCGGAAGCGGCCGGCGGCCTCGGCGGGAACGAGATCCATCGCGCCGTGTACTACGAGGAACTCGGCCACGCGATGCTGCCGATACCGGCGCAACACTGGACATTGGAGACGCTGGGCCCCGCCCTGCTCAAATTCGCTCCCCGGCTGGCTGCCGCCTACCTGCCCGGCTACCTCAGCGGCGCCGAATGGTGGGGCCAGAGTTTCTCCGAGCCGGAGTCCGGTAGCGACCTCGCCACGCTGCGCACCCGCGCCGTCGCCGATGACGACGGCGGCTTCGTCGTCAACGGCCAGAAAATCTGGACCAGCCAGGGGCCGACGGCCACCCGACTCCTCGCGCTGGTCCGCACCGGGACGCCCGAAAGCCGCCACCGCGGGCTGACGATGCTGATGGTCGACGCCGACGCGCCCGGGGTCACGATCCGGCCGATCGCACTGGCAAGTGGCCGCCGCGAACTGGCAGAAGTGTTCTTCGACGACGCGCACGTCGACCGCGAGCGCGTGATCGGTGACGTCGATGGCGGCTGGGCCGTGGCGATGCACCTCATGCAATACGAACGCGGGATGTACGGCTACGCCGTCTTGAACAAGGTGCTCACCGAGCTGAGCCGGCTGCGCGAAGACATGGTGATCGCCGGTGCCACCGACGCGCAACGCCAACGCTTCGCCCGGGTCTACGTCGATGTGGTCGCCGCGCAGGCCCGGACCGCCACGACCGTCCGGCGGCTGGCCGCGGGTGAATCGGTCGGGGCAGACAGCAGCATCGACAAACTGCTGTTCGGCCGGGCTGAAAAGGAAGTGAACGACCTGGTTCTCGAGATCAGCAGGGAGCAGATGATCGCCGGAATCGGTCGCGGCGGTGCGGCGCTTAACACCGCGCGCGCCGAGTGGTGGTACTCGCGGGCCGCCACGATCATGGGCGGCACGGCCGAGGTGCAACGCGGCATCATCGCCGACCACCTCCTCGGGTTGCCCAAGGAGAAGAGATGACCAGCGCAGGCCGGCCGACCGACGAGTCGTGGCCGATGGTCGAGGAAGCGGTGTTCCGTCTCTTCGAGGAGCTGGCAGGCAAGTCGGACACCGGTGCCGGCGCGGCGGCGACATCGGGCTCGGCCGAACACGTGGCGATCGGTCCACGGCTGGCCGAACTGGGCTGGGCCGACATCGAAGCCGAATATCCCGTCGAGGCCTGCGAACTGCTATTCCGTGCTCAAGGTCGGTCGCTGGCGCTGACCGACTGCCTGGATCGCGTCATGTTGTCCGAGTTGGCCGGACCGCTCGACGAACCCGCCGACCATGTTTTGCTACCCGGCCTGACCCCTGGACATGTCCCGGGTTCCGCCGATGGCCACGCGTCGGGCATCGTGCTCGGTCCGCTCGAGGGGCGGTTGGTCGTCCCGGTCTCGGGGCCGATGGGAACGGTGTCGCTGGGCGTCGTCGACACGTCACGACTCAGCGGCGAACGCATGGACACCTTCGACGCGTCCGCGTTCTGGACGCAAGTGAGCGGTCCACTGGACGCCCCCCTGGTAGAGGCGTCCACCGAATGGAACCGCGCGATGGCCGCGGCGCAGCGCGCCCTGGCGACCGAATTGGTGGCACTGGCCGAGCAGGCGCTGCGCATCGCTGTCGAACACGTCAGCGTGCGTGTGCAATTCGGCGCTCCGATCGGATCGTTCCAGTCGCCGCGTCACGCACTGGCCGATGCGTCGGCGTCGCTGGCCGGCGCGCGGGCGCTGCTCGGCGAGTCGTGGCGCTACGGTGGCCAGCTGTCAGCCGTAACAGCCAAGGCCGCAGCCGGGCGGGCGCACCGCGCGGTCAGTGATGTGGCGCTGCAGGTGTGCGGCGCGATCGGCCTGACCGCCGAGCACGAACTGCACCGTTATGTCACGCGTGGCTTTCAGGTTGACGCGCTTTGCGGGTCACACGATCAGCTCGAAGCCTTGCTCGGCGAGCGACTGTTCGACAGCTACGCTCCGGGTCGTGCGTTGCCTGCCGTCGTCTCGTGGGCCGAGTAGAGGAAAGTGCATGCGCCGCAACATCTTCGATGAGATACATGACGACTTCCGGGCCAGCGCGCGGGAATTCTTCGAACGAGTTTGCGTGCCCAACGTCGAGAAGTGGGAACGCGACGGCAAGGTCAGCCGCGAGGCGTGGCTGGCCGCGGGGGCGGCCGGCCTCATCGGATGGGAGTTCGACGAGAAGTACGGCGGCCTCGGGGTCAAGGACTTCCGCTTCAACCAGATCATCTCCGAGGAGATGTTCCTGACCGGATCGGTGGGCATCGGCCTGGGCGTGCAGAACGACATCCTGGTGCCGTATCTGAACCATCTCACCACCGAGGAACAGAAAGCTCGCTGGCTGCCCAAGTTCGTCTCCGGCGAATACATCGGCTCGATCGCGATGTCCGAACCCGCGGCCGGATCGGACCTGGCGGGCATCAAGACCACCGCGCGTGATGACGGCGACCACTGGATCGTCAACGGCCAGAAGACCTTCATCAGCAACGGCTTGCTGTCCAAGCTGGTTTTGACCGCGGTCAAGACCGATCCGTCCGCCCGGCACAAGGGCATCAGCCTGCTGATGATCGAGGACGGTATGGAGGGGTTCACCCGCGGGCGCAAGCTCGACAAGATCGGCCAGTATTCCGCCGATACCGCGGAATTGTTCTTCGAGGACGTGCACGTGCCCAAGGAGAACCTGGTCGGCGAACTCAACCGCGGGTTTTACCATCTGGTGTCCAACTTGCCCAGCGAGCGGGTCGGTGTGGCTTGTTACGCGCTGCCCGCCGCTCGTCGAGCTTTGGACTTGACCAAGGCATATGCGTTGGAGCGCACCGCGTTCGGTCAGCCGATCGGTAAATTCCAGGTCAATAGGCACTTTCTCGCCGAGATGCAGACCAAACTCGACGCTGCCCAGACCTACCTCGACCAATGCGTGCTCTCGGTCAACGACGGCAGTCTCTCCGACCAGGACGCTGCCGGATTGAAATGGTGGACCTCCGAGGTCCAGTGGGAGATCATCGACCGCTGCCTGCAGATGTACGGCGGCTACGGCTACATCAACGAATACGAAGTGGCCAGGCTGTGGCGCGATTCCCGGGTGCAGCGGCTCTACGCCGGCACCACCGAGATCATGAAGGACCTCATGGGTCGGGCAATGGGGTATTAGCGGTGATGTTGCTAACTGACGGTCGCCAATTCCCGGCTCGAGTCGCCGATTCGGATAACCTGCTAAATGATTAGTTAATTCGCATATTCGCGTAACTGTGGAGGTTGCAATGGAGGTCACCAGTCTTCGGGAACCGAAGATGGCCGATCGGGTGGCCACGGTGCTGCGGCGGATGTTCATCCGCGGCGAGATCACCGAAGGCACCATGCTGCCGCCGGAGTCAGAGCTGATGGAGCGTTTCGGGGTGTCGCGGCCGACGCTGCGCGAGGCGTTCCGGGTGCTCGAGTCGGAGTCGCTGATCCAGGTGCAACGCGGCGTGCGGGGCGGCGCGCGCGTCACTCGCCCACGTCGTGAGACGCTGGCCCGCTACGCGGGCCTGATCTTGGAGTACGAGGGCGTAACGGTCAAGGACGTCTACGACGCACGGGTCACTCTTGAGGTGCCGATGGTCGAGCAGTTGGCCAAGGACCGAAACCCCAAGGTGATCGCCGAACTCGAGCAGATCGTCGAACGCGAGTCGCAGCTGAACCCCGGCAGCGAAGCCGTCGATCAACTCACCGACTTCCACGCCGCAATCGCGCGGTTGTCCGGCAACAGCACCCTGCAGATCGTCAGCGACATGCTGCATCACATCATCGAGAAGGCCAACCGCTCTCTGCAACCCACCAAGGGCACCCGCGCCGAGCAGGCGGTCCGCCGCTCGGCGAAGACCCACCGGATGGTGCTGGACATGATCAAGGACGGCGACGCCGAGAAGGCCGGCCAGCTCTGGAAGCGTCATCTTCAGAAGGCAGAGGAGTTCGTCCTATCGGGCTCCGAATTGTCCACTGTTGTCGATCTTCTCGAATGACCCAAGTCGACAAGCAGACAAACGAGCACGATCTCGAAACGCCGGATTCAATACAGGTCCGCTTCGGCATCGCCTACGTCGAGTCTCGTCCGGCCGAAGCCGTTGCCGCGCTGAGCATGCCGATGGACAGGTTTCGCAACCCCTTCAACGGAGCGCCGACGGTCGGGCCGTTGGCCATCCTGGTCGATGCGGCGGCCGGCATCGTCAACCACTATCGGCGACGCCCCGGCCAGTGGACGGTGTCGAGCGAGTTGTCCATGGACCTCAGCCTCGACGGCGTGGGGCACCTCGACGGTCCGGTGCTGGCCACCGCGCACGCATTCGGGCCGTTGGGCGCGACATCGTTGGGGATCTGCACGCTGACCTATCGCGGCATGGTGATCGGCGGCGGCACCGTGCGGTCGTTCTTCATCGACGCCGAAGATGTTGTCCCCCAGCGCCGGTCAGAAACCCTGCGCAGGTCGGCTGAGACCACGTTCGCCGACCTGATCGCGGCGCACGTCGTCGACCGTGACCCCGGCCCGGTGCTGGTCCAGCGTGTCGACGGCAACCTCAACAACGACATCGACATCGTGCACGGAGGCGTGGCGGCGGCCGGCCTGGAGCTCGCGGCGTCGGCCGCTGTGAACCGGGACCGCACCGACGATCTACTGCAGACCGCCTCGCTGCGAGTGAACTTTCTGCGTCCGTTCTTCGCCGGCAGTGCATCCCGCTACGAGGGCACACCGCTGCGGGTGGGCCGCAATACCGCCGTGAGCGATGCGCAGGCCATCGGCGACGACGGCAAGGTGGCGATCACCGCACGGGTGACCGCCTACCGCTGACT
>NZ_DATNJW010000099.1:0-18800 GCF_035603715.1 Mycobacterium sp.
GGTGAGGTGCTCGAGCACACCAAAGGCCCCAAGATCCGTATCCACAAGTTCAAGAACAAGACCGGCTATCACAAGCGTCAGGGTCACCGTCAGCAGCTGACGGTCCTGAAGGTCACCGGCATCAAGTAGCGGAGGCGACAAAACATGGCACACAAGAAGGGCGCTTCCAGCTCACGTAACGGCCGCGATTCAAACTCGCAGCGACTGGGCGTCAAGCGGTTCGGCGGCCAGGTCGTCAAGGCCGGCGAGATCATCGTCCGCCAGCGCGGCACGCACTTCCACCCCGGCGTCAACGTCGGCCGTGGCGGCGACGACACGTTGTTCGCCAAGGCGGCCGGTGCCGTCGAGTTCGGTGTCAAGCGCGGACGCAAGACGGTCAACATCGTCTCGGCCGCGTCGTCGACCGACTGAGCGTCGCGAGCGTGAGGCCGCACTAGCCTCACCCTCGAAGAGTAAGAGGAATTCCGATGCCTCCCCGGTTTGTCGACCGAGTCGTCATCCATACGCGGGCAGGCTCCGGCGGAAATGGTTGCGCCTCGGTCCATCGCGAGAAATTCAAGCCCCTCGGTGGACCCGACGGCGGCAACGGTGGCCGCGGCGGCAGCATCGTGCTGGTCGTCGACCCGCAGGTGCACACCCTGCTCGACTTTCACTTCCATCCGCATGTCGACGCCGCGTCGGGCAAGCAGGGGATGGGCGGTAACCGCGCCGGCGCCGCAGGCCCCGATCTGGAGATCAAGGTTCCCGACGGCACGGTGGTGCTCGACGAAGACGGCCGCATGCTCGCCGACCTTGTCGGTGCGGGTACGCGATTCGAAGCCGCCGCCGGAGGTCGCGGCGGGCTGGGCAATGCCGCGCTCGCATCGCGGGCCCGCAAGGCACCCGGATTCGCCCTGCTCGGCGAGAAGGGCGAGGCCCGCGACCTCACCCTCGAACTCAAAACCGTCGCCGATATCGGCTTGATCGGATTCCCATCGGCGGGCAAATCCTCACTGGTGTCGGCGATCTCGGCGGCCAAGCCGAAGATCGCCGACTACCCGTTCACCACGCTGGCTCCCAACCTCGGGGTGGTGTCGGCGGGGGAGCGGACGTTCACCGTCGCCGACGTGCCGGGCCTGATCCCCGGCGCGTCACAAGGCCGCGGCCTGGGTTTGGACTTCCTGCGCCACATCGAGCGGTGTGCGGTGCTGGTGCACGTTGTCGACTGCGCCACCGCGGAACCGGGCCGCGACCCGATCTCCGACATCGACGCGCTGGAAGCCGAGCTGGCCGCCTACACGCCTACGCTGCAAGGGGATTCGATCCTGGTCGACCTCGTCGAGCGCCCGCGCGCGGTGGTGCTCAACAAGATTGATGTACCGGAGGCCCGTGAGATGGCCGAGTTCGTCCGTGACGAAATCGCCGAGCGCGGCTGGCCGGTGTTCGTTGTTTCCACGGTTGCCCGAGAAGGACTGCAGCCATTGATATTCGGGCTTGCCGACATGGTCGCCGAATACCAGGCTGCGCAACCGGTGCTGGTGCCGCGACGGCCGGTGATTCGCCCAGTGCCCGTCGACGAGTCCGGCTTCACGGTGGAATCGGATGGGCACGGCGGGTTTGTGGTCCGCGGCCGGCGGCCCGAACGCTGGGTCGCCCAGACCAGCTTCGAGAACGACGAAGCGGTCGGATATCTCGGTGACCGGCTGGCCCGGCTGGGTGTCGAAGAAGAGCTGGTGCGGCTCGGCGCACGGCCAGGCTGCGCGGTCACCATCGGCGATGTCACGTTCGACTGGGAGCCGCAGACGCCGTCCGGCATCGACACCGTGATGTCGCGACGCGGCACGGACACGCGCCTGGAAAATACCGACCGAGTCGGCGCCGACGAGCGTAAGGCGGCCCGACGGCAACGCCGCACCACCGGCGACTCGCATGACTAGCGCTGCGCGCGAGGCTGTTCGGACGGCACGCAGCGTCGTCGTCAAGGTCGGGACCACCGCGCTGACGACTCCGACCGGCATGTTCGACACCGGCCGGCTCGCCGGACTGGTCGACGCCATCGAGGCCCGCATGAAAGCGGGCTCCGACGTCATCATCGTGTCGTCGGGGGCTATCGCCGCCGGCATCGAGCCGCTGGGACTGACCAAGCGTCCCGCCGACTTGGCCACCAAGCAGGCCGCGGCAAGTGTCGGACAGGTGGCGCTGGTCAACGCGTGGAGTAGCGCATTCGCCCGCTATCAGCGCAGCGTCGGTCAGGTCCTGCTGACCGCGCACGACATTTCGATGCGGGTGCAGCACACCAACGCCCAGCGCACGCTGGACCGGTTGCGCGCTCTGCACGCGGTGGCGATCGTCAACGAGAACGACACCGTGGCCACCAACGAAATCCGGTTCGGCGACAACGACCGGCTTTCGGCACTGGTGGCGCACCTGGTCGGCGCCGACGCGCTGGTACTGCTCAGCGATATCGACGGTCTCTACGACTCCGACCCGCGCAAGTCCGACCAAACACACTTCATCCCAGAGGTTTCCGGGCCGGCCGACCTGGAAGGCGTGATCGCGGGGCAGAGCAGCCACCTGGGCACCGGCGGGATGGCGTCCAAGGTGTCGGCGGCGCTGCTGGCCGCCGATGCCGGCGTGCCCGTGCTGCTGGCCGCCGCCGCCAACGCCGAAGCGGCACTGGCGGATGCTTCGGTGGGCACCGTGTTCGCCGCGCGGCCCAACCGCATGTCGGCGCGCCGGTTCTGGGTGCGCTACGCCGCTGAATCCGCCGGTGCGCTCACCCTCGACCAGGGTGCGGTGAGTGCCGTTCTGGGCCAACGCCGTTCACTGTTACCAGCGGGAATCACCGCGCTGTCCGGTCGATTTCACGGCGGCGACGTTGTCGACTTGACCGGACCGGACGAGGCCCTGGTGGCTCGCGGGGTCGTCGCCTACGACGCCGCCGAGCTGGCCACCATGATCGGCCGGTCAACCTCGGAGTTACCCGCCGAGCTGCGTCGTCCCGCCGTGCACGCCGACGATCTGGTGGCCGTCTAGGTTGCCGTCGGCTTCAAATACAAAGCACCCCAGACGATTTGGGTCAAGGTCGTGGCGAGCTCAGCATCGTATTCGGGTGGGTTACTCGGCAGGTTCTGTTGGCAGGTTCGCTCGACCATCCAGGTGAGTGCACTTGCCGTGGTCGGTGCCGGCAGCTCGCGACGGATTGAGCCATCGGCCTGGCCGTCCTCGATGACACGGGCCAATCGCCCGGTGATAGCTGTCAACAGATTGCGGTAGGTCGCACCGACCAACGAGTCGTAGGCGGCCATCTCGTTCAGCGCTACCAGCACGGGTTGATGTCGTCGGTAGCTGGCGATGATGGCGGCCATCCCGGCGCGCACGTCATCGGGATCGTGTCGCCACGCCACACCCCACCAGCGTTCGGCGCTTTCGGCGAGATCGGCGAAGACTTGGCCGGCCAGCCGGCGCAGCAGGTGGCCTTTGTCCTCGAAGTAGATGTAGAAACTGGCCCGCGACATCGCGGCTTCGGTGGACAGCCGGTCCACGCTGAGCTCGGTGAAGCTCGCGCCGTCGCGCATCAGGCGCTCGGTGGCGTCGAGTAACCGACGCTCGATCTGCTCACGTCGCTCTTGCCGCTTGGCTTGCGGCTTACGGGTGACTGACGGCATGCCAGCAGTATGACACCTTGACTAGACACTCTGTCTAGTCCTAGAGTCATCGGTGTCCTGAACTTGTGACCGGCGTCATAGCCGATGGAGGATTCCGCATGACAGCGACGGCCGCCACCCCCCGCGCCTACGACCCCATCGACCTGTCATCCCGCGCCTTCTGGTCGACCAGCGCGCAGGAGCGGGAAGAGTCGTTCGCCGAGCTGCGGGCCGCTCGGCCGGTCAGCTGGCATCCGCCGGTCGAAGACGCCATGCTTCCCGACCCCAGTGACCCCGGCTACTGGGCGGTGACCCGCCGCGACGACATCGTCGCGATCAGCCGCGACAACGAGTCGTTCCTGTCCGGCAAGGGCGTCATGTTCGAGAACTTCCCGGAGGAGCTCCTCGAAGCGTCGCAGTCCTTCCTTGCCATGGACCCGCCGCGGCACACGTTCCTGCGCAAACTCGTCAGCGCCGCATTCACCCCGCGCCAGGTCCGGCGCATTGAAGACTCGATCAAGGCGAACGCCAAGACCATCGTCGAAGAACTCAAAGCCGCCGGCAGCGGTGCCGATTTCGTCGACCTCTGCGCCAAAGAGCTGCCGATTCGCACGCTCTCGGACATGGTCGGCATCCCCGAGTCCGAGCGCCAGAAGCTGGCGCACGCGGCGGATGCCATGGTCTCGTCGGGCGACCCGGAGTACCTGAACGGCCGCCACCCGCTGGAGGTGTTGTTCGAGGCGCAGACCTACGTGCACCAGGTGGCCGGCGCCCTAGCTGCGGAGCGCCGCGAGCACCCCGGCGACGACTTGTTCACCAGCCTGGTGACCGCCGAAGTGGACGGTGACAAGCTGGCCGACGCTGACGTCGCCGCGTTCTTCGTCTTGCTCACCGTGGCCGGAAACGACACCACCCGCCAGACCACCAGTCACGCGCTGAAGGCCCTCACCGACTATCCCGACCAACGGGCCTGGCTGCTGGAGGATTTCGACAATCGCATCGGCACAGCGGTCGAAGAGTTCATCCGCTGGGCCAGCCCGGTGATGACGTTCCGCCGCACGGCCGCAAAGGATGTCGAGATCGGCGGCCAGGCCATCCGCGCCGGGGAGAAGGTCGTGATGTTCTACTCCTCGGGCAACTACGACACCGACGTGTTCGAGCATCCTGAGCGCCTTGACCTGAGTCGCAACCCCAATCCCCATGTCGGCTTCGGCGGCGGCGGCGTGCACTTCTGCCTGGGCGCGAACCTGGCCAGGGCGCAGCTGCGGGCAATCTTCGGTGAGTTGCTGCATCAGCTGCCGGACATCCATGCCGGCGAACCCGTGTTCGTGGCCGGCAACTTCATTCACGGCATCCGTAGCATGCCCTGCACGTTTTGAGCCGCTAGCGGTCGTTGGCGGTTGCGGTCAGCAGGGCGATGGCGGCGTCGAATGGCTCGGGGCTGCGTAGCGCGCGGCTGACAATGAGCGCACCTTCCGTACTGGTCCACACATTGGTGGCCAGCTCTACCGCCCTCTCTTGTGAGAGGCCCATTTCGGCGAAGCGCGCGGCCAGCGTCGTGATCAGATCCTGGAAGGCGCGTCGGGTTGCGTCGCTGAGCTGATCGGAAGCGGGCGTCGACTCGATGACGATGGGAGCCACCGCGCATCCCTCGCGGTAGCCGCTGGCCACCAGGTCGTCGCGTTCGCGGCCCATGAAGACCTCGATCAGTTGCGCCGCGGTGGTGGCGGCGGCCGCCGCGCGGTTGATGTGCGCGATGCGGTCGGCGGCGTGCAGGAGGGTGACCTCGGTGCCGAGTTCCTCCTTGCCGCCGGGGAAGTGGAAGTAGATCGACCCGCGCGGGGCGGCGCTCTTGGTGATCACGTCCGACAACGCCGTGCCGAGATAGCCGTGTTCGCGAAACAGCCGGCGCGCCGCGGCGACCATGCGCTCCTTGCTATCGGTCCTCTTTGGCATGTCGTCCATCATACATATTTGTTGACAGTACAGAAGCACAGTTGTAGCGTCGCTGTTATCAGTAAGTATGACGACCGACATAGTAAGGAGTCGAGATGCCCGTCTACCAGTGCTACAGCCCGAAAGGGCTGCTGACCGCGTCCGCAAAGGCCAACATCGCCGACGAGATGACCAGCTTGTACTGCAACGTCACCGGCGCACCGGCGTCTTGGGTCAAGGTTCTGTTCCACGAGTTGCCGGAAGGCGACTGCTTCTCGGCCGGTAAGCCCGCGACGCAGTCGTTGATTCTCGCCATCAACCGCCACGGACGTGATCTCGAAACACGGCGAGCAATGCTGCGTGAGCTCGCGCAGATCTGGACACGGAACTCGGGCCAGCCGGAAGCCGAGCTATGGATCTCGGTGACCGAGATCGATCCGACAAACGTGATCGACGCCGGATTGTTCATTCCCGAGCCCGGTCACGAACGTGAGTGGCTTGAGGAAAACCGCGACAGGCTAGCCGAATTGGGCATCAGGGCCGCATGACTTTCGCGAACGACAAGAAACGAGAGACGCCATGACTCAATTAGTTGACGGATCGGTTGAGACGACCTCGCACCAGGTCGACCGGTTGGCAATTCGTATCGACGACTCGTTCGATGGGTTCAGGCATCGCTACGAGCAAGCGGTGCCGGTGTTCCAGCGCGCACGGTTCGACTCTTTCGTCGAGCGGGGCGTCGACTGGCAGACCGTTCTAGAGGCCACCGCTGAGAACGCGCCACATGACTTCATTCTTTATTGGTCCCACGACTTCACGTCGCTGATGAGTTTGGCCGGAGACCGCGGCCGTTGTGTCGAGTACCTGATGGGCAACCACACCATCGCGGAAAAGATGTACCGCTACAACCCGGCGATCCTGCTGTATGCGCCCTTGCGTACCGCCATAGTGGAAGACGAGCACGGCGTCACGTGGTTCACCGTGGACCAACCCAGCACCCGGTTCGCCAGCTTTGACACACCGGAAATCACCGCGGTGGGAATCGAATTGGATCGCAAGCTTGCGGCGCTGCTAGCCATCTTGGATGCGCCCGTGCCCACGGCGCTCACCGAGTCATGAGCAGAAACGTCAGTGCAGTGAACCAGGCTCAGAAGATTCCGGAGACGTTCCTCGGTGTCGGGTACACACGAGACCGAGCCGGGCTACCGCTGGAAGCGGTGCGTGTTCCCGTCGCGCGGCCGGGCGCCGATCACGTGCTGATCCGCGTGGCCGCCTCGTCGCTCAACCCACTGGAGTACAAGTTGGCCGACCTGAACTTCATGGGGCGTACGCCGCCCGTCGCCCTCGGACTTGACCTCGCTGGTGTGGTGGTCGCCGTGGGCAGCGCAGTCAGTGGCCTAGCCGTCGGTGACGCAGTGGCGGCGATGGCCGATCTGAACGGTGACGGCGGCTGGATCGCCGGCGAGAGCGGAACCGAGGACAGCTACGCCCTTGCACCGCAATTCCTTACCGCTCGCAAGGCGCCATCGCTGAGCTTCCGCGATGCGGCGGCGCTTCCGATGGCCTTCCTGTCGGCTTTCGCGGGTCTGTACCCGCTGCTGCAGCCCGGTAACACGGTCTACATCCCCGGCGGCGGGGGAGGCGTCGGGCATCTTGCGGTGCAGATGGCGGCGCGAGCCCTAGGGGCCGGACTCGTCATCAGCAGCGGCAGCACGCCGCAATCAATCGCCCTGGCCCGGCAGAGCGGCGCCCACCACGTTTTCAATTACAAGCGCGACGACATCGCCGCGGAGATCGCCACGCTGACCGGTGGCGAGGGCGTTGACCTCGTCTACGACGCCACTTACAGCGAGCAAGGCTTTATCGAGAGCGCGAAATCGGTCCGGCGAGGCGGCAGCTGGATCGTGCTCGGCGTCGGCCCCGGCAAGACGACACGCCTGGTCGAAACGGACAGCCCCGTCGATGCCATCCTTGCCGAGCGCGACGCGAAACATGTCAACGTCAATCTGCTGCGCTATTTTTCGGAACCCGCCACGCTCGACAGCGACGCGCGCGCGTTGCTCCGGCGCGGGATGCATCTGGCGATGCAGTGGGCGGCGCAGGGGCTTGTGGTCCCGCACATCAGCCAGACCATCGACAGCACCGTCGAAGCCATCAGTGCGGGGCTGGAGTCGCTGAAGGCGGGCCACGGCGTAGTAGGCAAGGTGGCGGTGACGGTGGATCGCAACGCAAGCTAGCGTCAGCGAACTGACGCCGCCGCGAGCTCCTCGGATAGCAGCGTCAGCAATTCCGAGCAGCCGCCATCGACTTTGACGGTGGCCAGGTCGTCGCCGCGGGTGGGTCCGCGGTTGACGATGGCGACCGGGATACCCCGCGCCGCAGCATGACGCACGAACCGGTAGCCGGAGAACACCGTCAGCGACGAACCGGCGACCAACAGTGCGTCGGCATCCTCGACACGTGAAAAAGCCTGTCGAACAACATCTTTAGGCACGCTCTCACCGAAATACACGATATCGGGTTTGAGCATGCCACCGCACGATGCGCAGTCAAGGTAGCGAAACGCCGCGGTGTCCTCGACGACGGCGTCCGCGTCTGGAGCCACCGCCAAGCCGCCGACAGCCTCGACTCGTTCGGTAAAACCGGGATTCAGCACGTCCAGTTCCTTAGCCAGCGCAGCGCGGCTCATGGAATGCCCACAACTCAGGCAGATCACCTGCGCGTAGGTGCCGTGCAGGTTGATCACGTCGCGGCTGCCGGCTTTGGTGTGCAGCAAATCGACGTTCTGAGTGATGACGCCGTTGACCACGCCGTGGCGCTCGAGTGCGGCCACCGCGCGATGCCCGGCATTGGGCTGGGTGTCGTTCATGTGGCGCCAGCCGACGTGGTTGCGCGCCCAGTACCGCTGCCGGAACACCGGGTCGGAGGTGAACTGGCGAATCGTCATGGGATTGCTCGGCGGCGAATCGGGCCCGCGGTAGTCCGGTATGCCGGAGTCGGTGGACATCCCCGCTCCGGTCAGCACGGCGACCCGGCGACCGGCCAGCAAGGCGATCAACTCCGGAGATTCCGCATGCCCTGCCGTCACCCATTCGAGGGTACGGATTCAGCGCAGGCGGGCCGGGCAGATGCACTCAAAGACCAAGCGGGAAGATCTGTGACAGCTTTGCGGGTTCCTACCGTCGAGAGCATCCCACAACAGGAACGAGGCGGCCCCATGACAGATTTGCCCGATCAAGCACTGGAATTGCGCTCGTTGGTGACATCGCAGGGCACGCTGGAGCTCTCCCTGCGCGACGTTCCGGTCCCGACGCCCGCTCCCAACGAGGTGTTGGTGCGCGTCGAGGCCTCGCCAATCAACCCGTCGGATCTGGGGGTCCTCATCCCGGGCGCGGACATGGCGACGGCGACCGTGGCGGGAACACCGGAGCGGCCCATCGTCACTGCACCGCTGGGAGCGAAGGTGTTGGACGCGCTGTCTGCTCGCGTCGACCAATCACTTCCCGTGGGCAATGAGGGTGCCGGCACCGTCGTGGCCGCGGGGTCGTCGCCAGCGGCGCAGGCACTCCTGGGGAAAGTGGTCGGGATCGCCGGCGGTGCGATGTACGCGCAGTACCGAGCGGTTGATGCTTCCGCATGCCTCGTCTTGCCCGACGGCGCCACCGCCGAGGACGGGGCGTCGTCCTTCGTCAATCCCCTGACCGCGCTCGGGATGCTGGAAACCATGCGCCACGAGGGTCATTCAGCGCTGGTGCACACGGCTGCGGCGTCGAACCTCGGCCAGATGCTGGTCAAGCTCTGCGCGAAGGATGACGTACCGCTGGTCAACATCGTGCGCAAGCCCGACCAAGAGGAGTTACTGCGTTCGCTCGGCGCAGTGCACGTCTGCAATTCGGCGTCCCCCTCGTTCGAGACGGATCTCACCGAGGCCCTCGCAGCGACGTCGGCAACCATTGCGTTCGACGCCACCGGCGGTGGGACGCTGGCCAGTCAGATCCTCAACGGCATGGAGAAGGCGGCGAGCTCGACCGCTGCGGAGTACTCGCGGTACGGATCGACCGTGCACAAGCAGGTGTATATCTATGGCGGGCTCGACACGAGCCCGACGACCTTGGTCAGAAACTTCGGCATGGCGTGGGGTATCGGCGGGTGGCTGCTCACCTACTTCCTGCAGAACGCCGGCGCCGAGACCATCGGACGGCTCCGAAACAGGGTGGCGGCGGAGCTCACCACGACCTTCGCCAGTGCCTATACCCGGGAAGTGTCGCTCGCCGGAATGCTCAGGCCCGACGCGTTCAACGCCTACGTCAAGCGTGCCACCGGGGAGAAATTCCTCGTCACGCCACAAGCGCTCTTGTAGCTGAGGCACCCGATCCACCGGTTTTGGCGCCGGCTGGGCGACAATAGAGAGGCAATGGACTTCTACAACGCCTACAGCCAGGGCTTCGCCCGCGTCGCCGCGTGTACACACCACGCGTCGATCGGCGACCCCGCGGCCAACGCCGACTCGGTTCTGCGGTTGGCCAGGCAATGCCACGACGACGGTGTCGCGCTGGCGGTTTTCCCCGAGTTGACGTTGTCCGGCTACTCCATCGAGGACATCCTGCTGCAGGACGTGCTGCTGGACGCCGTCGAACACGCCCTGGTCGATATCGTCTCCGCTTCTGCCGATCTGTTGCCCGTGCTGGTAGTCGGCGCTCCACTGCGTTACCGACATCGCATCTACAACACCGCCGTGGTGATCCACCGCGGCGTCGTGCTCGGTGTCGCACCCAAGTCGTACCTACCGACCTACCGCGAGTTCTACGAGCGTCGCCAGGTCGCACCCGGCGACGATGAGCGCGGGACCATCCGGATCGCCGGCCTGGCAGCACCGTTTGGCGCGGATCTGTTGTTCGCGGCGTCCGATCTGCCCGGCTTCGTCCTGCACGTCGAGATCTGCGAGGACATGTTCGTGCCGGTCCCACCCAGCGCTGAAGCGGCACTGGCGGGCGCGACAGTGCTGGCCAACCTGTCCGGCAGCCCGATCACGATCGGCCGCGCCGACGACCGCTCGCTACTGGCCCGTTCGGCGTCGCTGCGCTGCCTGGCCGCCTACGTGTATGCCGCTGCCGGAGAAGGCGAGTCGACGACCGACCTGGCCTGGGACGGCCAGACCATGATCTGGGAGAACGGCGTCATGCTTGCCCAGTCGGAGCGCTTCCCCAAGGGCGAGCGCCGCAGCATCGCCGACATCGACCTCGAGCTGCTTCGCGCAGAGCGGTTGCGGATGGGCACGTTTGACGACAACCGGCGCCACCACCGGGCTGTCGCGGAGTCGTTCCGGCGGATCGAGTTTCGGGTGGACCCACCGGCCGGTGATATCGGCCTGCACCGCGAGGTCGAGCGGTTCCCGTTCGTGCCCGCCGATCCGAATCGGTTGCAGCAGGACTGTTACGAGGCCTACAGCATTCAGGTCGCCGGGCTCGAGCAGCGGCTGCGCGCGTTGCACTTCCCGAAAGTCGTGATCGGGATTTCCGGCGGGCTCGACTCAACGCACGCATTGATCGTCGCTGCGCGCGCGATGGACCGAGAAGACCGGCCGCGCAGCGACATTTTGGCGTTCACCTTGCCCGGCTTCGCCACTGGAGAGCGCACCAAACGCAATGCAGTCGAGCTCTGCCGCGCGCTCGGTGTCACCTTTGCCGAAATCGACATCACCGAGACTGCGAAGCTGATGCTCGCGGAGATGGACCATCCGTTCTCGCGTGGCGAGAAGGTCTACGACGTCACGTTCGAGAACGTCCAGGCCGGGCTGCGCACGGATTACCTGTTCCGCCTGGCTAATCAGCGCGGCGGCATCGTTTTGGGCACCGGTGATCTCTCCGAGCTCGGACTGGGCTGGTCCACTTACGGTGTCGGCGATCAGATGTCGCACTACAACGTCAACGCAGGTGTGCCCAAGACGCTGATTCAGCACTTGATCCGCTGGGTCATCTCCTCGAACCAGTTCCCGCCGGATGTGGACGCGGTGTTGCAGTCGGTGCTGGACACCGAGATCACCCCCGAACTCGTGCCCACCGGCGAAGAAGAGGAGTTGCAGAGCAGCGAAGCGAAGGTCGGTCCCTTTGCGCTGCAAGATTTCTCGCTGTTCCAGATCCTCCGCTACGGCTTCCGGCCGTCGAAGGTCGCCTTCTTGGCATGGCATGCGTGGAACGATGCCGATCAAGGCAACTGGCCGCCGGGATATCCGGAAAGCAAGCGGCCGTCCTACTCGCTCAAGGAGATCCGGCACTGGCTGCAGATCTTCGTGCAGCGTTTCTACTCGTTCAGCCAGTTCAAACGGTCGGCGCTGCCCAACGGGCCCAAGGTGTCCCACGGGGGGTCGCTGTCGCCGAGGGGGGACTGGCGCGCCCCCTCGGACATGTCGGCCCAAGCGTGGCTCGATGCGATCGAGCGCGACGTGCCGGAGGACTAGAGGCCGCTATCGGACAGGATCGTCGGCGACTTCGATGTCACCAGCCGCGGCCGCAGCGCGCAGTTGGTGGAAGTCGTCGAGCGACTTGTCGGCGTATTCGTACGACCACGCGGCGACCGCACCGTGCACGTTGTCACTATTGCCGACGTATCCGCGCAGTATCGAAGCATTCGCGCTTTGCGAGTGCGCCCGCGCCAGCAGAACCGCGCATGCAGTGACGTAATCACGAAATGTAGAAGGGGACATGCCTTCCGTTTCGACGGTGCCCTTCATGTCGTGGAACTGACGGACGTAGTAGTCGCGGCCGTCTTTGCGTGTCGTCCCGAGGAACACATCCGACATCGCTTGCAGAATTCGTTGGCCGTCGATGACGCGTACGCCTTGGCCCTTGGCCTCAACGGCCGCGGTCAACGTGTCCGGCTGGCGCCAACCGCCGTACTCTTCGAGCACTGATCGAGTGGCCTCTTTGATCTGCATGATCATCGGTGTGTCGTTGGGGCCGACCATGATGACCAAGTAACACCGGGTACCAACGCTGCCGACGCCAACTACCCGCAGGGCGACGTCGGTTACGCGAAAGTGTGACAACAGCAGCGCGATGTCAGCTGGGACCGCGGCCAGATACTCTTCAACCGACTCGACCAGGGGGGCTTCGATCTCCTCGTCGACGTGCTGGAGAATCGGCGGTGATTCGCGCAGGCGCGGTGTTCCGTCGGGCCCGATCTCGGTGATCTGTTTGAAGACACGCGCCGAGGTTCGCGTGCGCGCCCGGGATATCGTCTTCTGAATCAGAGCCTGCGATCCCTTGGACACCTTCCCGGTGTAGTGCTCTGGTTCCACCCGCAGGTAGTAGCGGTCCAGAACGCTCATCTCCTCGAGCATCGCCTGCAGACTGGCTTGGTAGCCCACCAATGCCTCTTCGACGCAACGGCGGATGACCTTGGCGGCGTACCCGGCATGGCGGCCCCCGATGATCGCGCTGGTGATGAGGCGTTTGACGTCCCACTCCGCGGGTGCGACTGCGGCCTCGTCAAAATCGTTCAGGTCGAAGACTATTGAGCGATGCGGAGCGGCGTACATGCCGAAATTCGACACGTGAGCGTCACCGCAGCACATGACTTCGATCCCCGTCGACGGGCTTGCGGCGAGGTCGGCAGCCATCACCGCCGCCGAACCTCGGTAGAACGAGAACGGGTCGGCCAGCATCCGGGCAAAGCGCAGCGGGACGAGTTCGGGTAGTCGGCTGGCGTTTTGAGCGACGAGAATCTCGGTGGCCGTTCGCGGAGAGGGAGTCAGCTGTGCGAGAGCGCGCCGTGGGACGGTCTTTCGCAGCGCCCGACCGCGCGCGACATCCTCGCCCGGCACTTCTAGATCAATCAGGCGTTCACGCAACACCCGTTGTGGCATCTGCCCAGCGTACTCAGCGAGGCGCGGCGCTTACAGCGGTGTCAACCCGCTCATGAGCGTTCGTAGGTGCCGGTCAGCATGCCGCGGGCCAGCACGTGTCCGGCCATCTGCTTGAGCAGCGCTTTGGCCGTGCTGACCTCGTCTGGGATCGGCCGGTCAAGGGCGAACACCAGGAAGCGGTAGCGATGCGGCCCGTGGCCGGGAATCGGGCGCGGGCCCGCATAGCCACGATGCCCTAAAGTGCCTGGAATGAAACGCAGTCCGGCCGTCGCGGGCTGAAGCTTTCCGGCGTCGACGTTCTGCACCATGGGGTCGATCACCGCGACGGTGTGCAGCAGCGGGCGCGGGAGCGGAACGTCGACGTCGTCCATGACCAGCACCAGTTGCCGGGCTTGCGCCGGAACCCCGGTCCAGCTCAGCTGGGGTGAGGTGTCGTCACCAACGCCCTTGCCGGCCGTCGATGTCGGCATCGCGCCGCCATCGCGAAACGTCGTGCTGGTGACGGTGATGTCATGGCGCGCAGCAAACCCCGGACCGGCCAACGGGCTTCGGCGTTCACCGGCGACCGGGAAGCGGCGCAGCAGCTTACCGATCATGCGCCGCTGCCCGCGCCGCGAATCGCGACGGTGCTGGATCTGAGCAGGTCGCCGAGTTCGGCGGGCAGGTAACCCTGCTCCGCCAGCCTCGGCAGCACGCCGCCACTGGAGATGATGTCGAGGATCAGGTCGGGCAGCTTGGGCACCGATCCCGACGCTCCCGTCGTGTCGTTGCGCCATGCGCCGGAATCCAGATCGAACGTCCCGGTGTCGCCTTCAGTGAAGATCGTGGTTGCCTCCGGCAGCGTCATCGCGGGCAGCCCGGCGTTGACGGCGTTACGGAAGAACAGCGAATTGAACTCTTCGGCGACCAGTCCGGCGACGCCGAGTTCGGTGAACAGCGCGGCGACCGGGCGCGACGATCCGAGCCCGAAGTTCTTGCCGGCCAACACGATGTCTCCCGGCGATACCTCGTCGGTCCAGCCGGGCCGCACCTCGTAGAAGACGTGTTTGGCTGCCTCGGGGGGATCCATCTTCATGGCGAAGGCCGGGTACATGGCGTCGGTGTTCAGGTCGTTGCCGAATACCCAGACCTTTCCGGTGATGGCCAGTGTCATGCGGTCACGCTCCTTGCGTCGGTGATGTAACCGGTAAGCGCCGATGCGGCAACGGTCGCCGGCGAGGCCATGTAGATCTCGGCGTCCGGGCTGCCCATTCGGCCGGTGAAGTTGCGGGTACTCGACGTCAAACACACTTCGCCCGGTCCGACCACCCCCATGTGGTAGCCGAAGCACGCGCCGCAGGTGGAGTTCGTGATCACCGCACCCGCATCGGCGATGTCCTGCAGGTAGCCCAGCCGCATCGCTTCGCGGTACACCGCTTGGGATGCCGGCGTGACGAGCAGTCGCACGCCGGTCGCAACGGTGTTGCCGCGCAATATCTTCGCGGCGATCTCCAAATCTTCCAATTGGCCGTTGGCGCACGACCCAATGAAGGCCTGGTCGATTTTCTGACGTTCTATTCGCGAGACGGGCAGGCCGTTGCGGCTGACGGTGCCCGGGCGGGCCACGTAGGGTTCGAGCGCGGCCAGATCCACCGGTCGCACTTGCTGGTACACCGCATCGGAATCCGCTGCGGCGGCGTAGTATCCGGTGATGCCGCGGTCGTTGAGATACGCCGTGAGTACCTCGTCGGGTTCGAACGTGCTGAAGTCAGCGGATATCTCGGCGCCCTGGGTGGCGATCGTACGTCGATCGTGCATGGGGATGCTGGTCAGCCCCGGTCCGCCGAACTCCAGGTTGAGGTTGGCCGCGTCGCCGTACTCGTCGGCAATGTGCAAGAAGATGTCCTTGCCGCTGACCGTATCGGGTTTGACGCCCTCGAGCTGATAGCGGATGGTCGGCGCCACCTGGAACCAGGTGCTGCCGGTGCACATGATCGAAAACACCTCGGCTGGGCCGAGTCCACGGGCGGCGGTATTGTAGGCGCCGGCTGCGCAGGTGTGAGAGTCAGTGCAGGCCAATACTTCTCCGGGCCGGGCCAGCCCGTTCTCGGCGATGACCTGATGACAGATGCCGTGGCGACCGACGTCGTAGAAACGCTCGATACCGAACTCGGCGGCGAACTTGCGGGCGAGCGGTCCGCCGGCCGCGTCTTTGATGGTCGGCGCGGGCACCGCATGATCCATCACGATCGCCAGCTTGTCGGGATCATGGATGCGAAGTGGCTGTAGCCACATCGTCGCGAACTGCAGATCGATCAGCACCGTCATATCGACGTCCACGACGACGGTCTCGCCCGGTGATACCCGGTCCAGCCCGGCCTTGCGGGCGAAGATCTTCTCGATGATGGTCATGCTCATCGGACTTCCTCCAAGCGTGCGTATTTGGCATCGAGGTCAAGCCATTCCGCCATCCCGACCAGGTTGAAAAATTCGGCGGGCTTACTCGGCAGATGGTCGGCGAGGTTGCCGCCGTTGAGTTCACACAGGCCTTCGAGCATGCCGAGGACCGCGCGGGCGAGTGGGTTGCTGGGGTGGATGGCGACGGCGTAGCCCAGCTCCTGCAGCCGGGTCGCCGATTCCAGCGGCGTCATGCCGCCCAGCACCAGATTGATCAGCAGCGGCGCGTCGACCTCATGGGCAATGCGTTCGATCTCCTCGATGCTCTGCGGTGCCTCGACGAAAATCACGTCCGCGCCGGCTTGGGCGTATCGATTCGCCCGCTCGATCGCGGCCTCCAAGCCGAGCGGAGCTCGCGCGTCGGTCCGCGCGACGACGAGCAGGTTGTCGTCGCTGCGGGCGCCGAGTGCGGCGGCCAACGTCTGCTCGAACTCCGCGGCATCGACGACGCGCTTGTCCTCCAAGTGCCCGCAGCGCTTGGGGAATACCTGGTCCTCCAATTGGATTGCCGCGACGCCGGCCTGCTCGTAGAGCCGGACGGTGCGCACCACGTTCATCGCGGTGCCGTAGCCGGTGTCGGCGTCGGCGATCAGCGGGACGTCACCGAGCACACCGACCAGCATCCGCGCGCGCTCGGCCATCTCGGTGGCGGTGACCAGCCCGATGTCGGGCAGCCCGAATCCGGATGCCGCAACACCGGCGCCGGTCATGTACGCCGCCGCCTGGTTCGTGCGACGGGCCAGATGAGCCGTTATTCCATCGAAAACGCCTGGTGCGATGATGAGTTCGTGGCGATCAAGCAAGGCGCGTAAGTTCTGTCGCGCAGATGTGGTGGCCATGTGTTGTCCTTTCAGTCGAGTGCGCCGGCGACCGGCGGGGCCAGTAGATCGATCAGGTCGCCGACGTCGTCGAGGTTCTCCAGACCGACTAACGCGCGTTCGATCGCGGTGGCGCGATCGCGGCTGGTGACGCGATCGGCCAAAGCATGGAATTTGGTGACCAGCTCGTCGTTGGTGACCGGGTCCCATGGCGCACCGTGCGGCGCGACGACCCGGACCTTATGTACGTCGCCGTCACGGGTGGTCACGGCGAGGTCAGTGCGGAACCGCTCGGTGAGCGGGGCGGCGGCGAGCGAGGAGTCCAAATGCACATCGGTGACGCCGATCAACGACCAGATGTCGTCGGCGTCCAGCCGTGCCGGGGTGAACTGCTCGGGCAGGGCATTACCGTCGAGCAGCGCGGCCGCCGTCGCGTAACCGATGTTCATCTGAGCGCCGATAGCGGTCAGTGGCCGCTCCGGCGACCACCACCCGTGCTTGTACACGGTCTCACCCACCGTGATGTCGATCTTCGAGATGTCCTCGGCGACAAAAGATTCCCGTAGTTGACGAGCTGCGTCGACAGCCCCGTGCAGGCCGCCCATCACCGCATAGGACTTGACCATGATGATGGAGGTTTCCCATCGTTCACCCAATTCGTCGGTCAGCAACGACGCGTCGGGTTCGTGGCCTTCACCGAAAACACTGAGGAATCCGCCGTATTCACGCTCGAAGACGCGTTTGATGCCGGTGTAGTTGGCTGCCGCGAGCCCAGCGGCGTAGAAACCGTTGCGGGCGGCGAAGCCGTGGTGCATGCGCTTGCTCATCGCTTCGTACTGCGCGGCCATCAAACCCGCCGACTGCGTGCCGGCCAAGCCCAGGGCATCCTCCAACTGGGCCGGCGACAACTCGCGCAGTTTGCCCGAAGCCATCGCCGCCGAGTGGGTGCCGAATACCGGGCCGGAGTGCCAGCCACGGTCGAGCATCTGCGCGCCGTGCAACGTGTAGCCGACGCGCGGGCCGACTTCGAAGCCGATGATCGCGGCAAGGAGAAGGTCCGCGCCGGTGGTGGCTCGCGACTGCGCGGTCACTGTCGACAGCAGCGCGGGAATGACCAGCGAACAACTGTGTACCGGCGCGATGGGGTGAAAGTCGTCGAGCTCGAAGCCCTGAATGAAGGTCCCGTTGAGCACAGCCGCGGCCGGTCCGCTGGTGGATTTCCCGGTGCCGATGACCACGGTGTCGCCGCTGTTCTCGAGCTCGAGGACGGCGTTGGTGGCCACCCGCGACCAGGGCAATTGCGCGCCGATCAGGCCGCAGCCCAAACCGTCGAGGAGCAGGTGTTTGGCGCGTTCGACGACGCTCTGGGGAATGTCGTCAAGGGTCAGGCCGGCGACCCAAGTGGCCAGTCGTCCGGTCGGCCCGTCCGGGTCGGTGGCGGGGTGCTGGTGAACGGCGGTCACGGTCATCGTTGGTCCTGTATTCGAAGGGGTTGCCGGGTTGTCTAGTTGTTATATAGTTATAACAACTTCTGACTTCGACGGCAAGAGGCGGTGTGACAGCATTGATGCTCATGCAGGAGACCAGCGGCGGGGTGACTGCCGGTGCCGGGGTGCCGTTGCATCGTCAGCTCTTCCTGGTGCTGCACGACGAGATTGCCCGCGGCGCTATCGCTCCCGGTGACGCGCTGCCGACTGAGCAGTCTCTGTGCGATCAGTTCGGGGTGTCCCGGATCACCGTGCGACGAGCGCTGGCCGATCTGGCCGAGCAGGGCTACATCGAGCGCCGGCAGGGCGTCGGATCTTTCGTCCGGCAACTCGATCGGTCCGATGAGACGCCGCTGTCCGGCTCCTACATGGACAATCTCCGGCAGACGCAATTCCAGACGTCGGTCGACGTGGTTGAACACGACAGCCGGATGCCGCCGGCAGCAATCGGCGACGCGCTCGGCGGCGCCGCGGAGATGTTGCACATTCTGCGCGTGCGACGCGAACGCAGAACCCGCGAACCGTTGATGATCACCGAAGCCTGGCTGCCGGCCGATCTTTCACAGGTGTTGACCGCAGCGGCGCTTCGACGCACACCGCTCTACGAATTGCTCTCCGGCGCCGGCGTTGTCGT
>NZ_DATNJW010000100.1:0-5564 GCF_035603715.1 Mycobacterium sp.
ATCTCCAGCACGTCGACGGTCGCTCCGGCGGGTATCACCAAGGTTTGGTCGTAGGCGCGCGCCGTCCACTCCTCGCCGCGCATACCGCCGATGCGAACCCTGCCGTCCAGCCGGGACACCTCTGACACGACATAGGCGGGCTTACCGATTAATGCTTCTACGCCGAAACGCTCGAGCTGGGGCCGGAGCACGTGGCGACGGACGATGGGGCCGATCAGCACCACCCCGATCGTGGCGGTGACTGCGAACACAAGGAGCTGGACAGAAACGGGTAGCCCGAGTGCGGCGAAGCCCGCGGTGATCAGTGCAGCGATACCGAGCATCCCGACCGCTGCGGTGATAGTGAGCATCTCGACCACCAGCAGCACTACGGCGATGATCAACCAGATCAGCCATACATCCATGCGGCGATCCTCCTTGAACATTCGACGGGTAAGCAGGCGGGATGACCGTCACTACCTCCGTCGTGTGCGGTAGGTCACACCCTTACATTATGTCCCTGAAGCCATGCTGGCGCCGCACTGTGTTTCCGGGCGATGCGCCATTACATGACTGGATGCCGTCAGTCGCGACGGCGGAGCCGCTCGCTCATATTCGTGGATTGGCCACGCTACCGCGAGAGCTGGAGGTAGCGATGCACGAAGGCGATCGCGATACCGCCCTCACCCACGGATGCAGCCACGCGCTTCACCGATCCCGCGCGAACATCACCGACCGCGAAGATCCCGGGGGCGCTCGTTTCGAGAGCGAACGGCTCGCGGTCGGTCTTCCACTGTCCCGTCTTCATCGCGTCGGTCCCCGTCAACACGAATCCGTGCTTGTCGCGCGAGATCTCCGTAGGGAGCCAATCGGTCGCCGCTTCGGCGCCGATGAGGACGAAGAGCACCCCGGCCTGCCGTCGAGATGTCGTGCCGGTTCTCCGGTCGATGATTTCGATCGCCTCGAGCTGCTCATCTCCGTGCACCCTGACAACCTCGGATCGGGTTTCCACGCGGATGTTCGCTTTCGTTGCGATCTGCTCGATCAGGTAGTGAGACATGCTCGCTGCAAGCGACTCGCCCCGCACGACGAGTGTCACCGATCGAGCGTAATTGGAGAAGAAGATGGCGGACTGACCGGCAGAATTGCCCGCACCGATCAGATACACATCGTTTCCCTGCGCCAGACTGGCGTCGCTGCGTGCGGCACCGTAGTAGACGCCGGAGCCGACGAATCGGTCGACCGAATCGATCTGGAGGCGCCGCCACTCCACGCCCATCGCGAGCACGATCGACTTGGTTCGGAGAACATCGCCCGCGTCCAGGCTTACGGTCAGTTCTGCAGGATCGATGGCTTCGACCCGGCGGGTCACGACAATCTCGGCGCCCAGCCGCTTCGCCTGTTGCAGCGCCCGGCTCGCGAGCTCGTCGCCAGAGACCCCGAACGGGAACCCTGTGTAGTTCTCGATCCGGGTCGAGGTGCCGGCCTGCCCGCCGGGGGCGAAAGACTCGATCAGCCCTGTATGTAGGCCTTCGGAAGCGCTGTTGACCGCCGCCGTCAGACCCGCTGGCCCGCCGCCTACTATCACCACGTCGTAATGCGTCTGACCGGGCGCTACCGTCAGTCCAGCAACCGTGGCAATGACCCGCATCGTCGGCTCAATCAGCCGAGTGCCGTCGCGCAGCACCACCACTGGATAAGGGCCCGCGAGTGGGGCTCTACCTCCGCTGCGTGCGACGGCGGCAGGATCGTCTGGGTTCAGGCGCTCGTAAGGGATCTGGTTGCGATGCAGGAAGCTGTCGCAGCCGTGGACGCCCGGGTCCACGCGCGGGCCAATGATGAACATCGCGGGCTCAAGCGGCTGTGCGGTGGCGTCTCTTAGCATCTCCAGGCGCTCCAACGCGGCCGCACCGACCGTTGCGGAGACCTGGGGGGCCATGGCAGCGAGCGTGTGGAACACCTTTACGGGGACCTTCATCACGCGCGACGGCTCGATGGCTCGCATGCTGGCGGGCAATGGCGTACCTAGGGTCATCGGGATCTCGCCTCCCAGCTCCCCTGGGAGCCGGATGCCTATCACCTGCTCGACGTCGTTCACCAGCTTGGTCAGCTCGGTCCGACCCTCGACGACGACCGCTAGAAACCTGCCTTCGCCCTCGTGGGCTACGTACTCCCCGGCGACGAGGTGGATGTCCTCAACGGCGCCGGCAAGGTATTCCAGCTCATGCTCCGCAAGCGTCGAGAACAGCGGAAGCGCGGCGATCTCATCGACGGTGAACACGATTCCTTCGCATGCCTGTGATGATGCTCCGGCGCGACTGAAGATTCGTCCGATCTAGCCAATTCCCCCTCGCTCGCTGAGTGGCTTGACATCACACCCTGACGGCCCAGCCGGTGCGGGGAGGCGCAAGCCGTGATTCCCGGCAGCTCCACCAAGAAGTTTTCGTCTGAGGCGGTAAACGTATCTAAGTGGGTGCCGCGTCACGGCGGCCGTCTGGACCTTTACGCGGCGCGCTCCGCATGGGCGCGCTAAACCCAAAATCTCGCCTCGTATTCGACAGTGCGTCAAGGGGATTGGGCCGGGTGCGTCGGGATCAACTCATGCTGGGAACTGGTGTCCGACGTAGGGGACTGGCTGGCGGCTTCGAGGTCGCCCTGCAGGAATTGCTCACGCTGGGAGCCGCCGACGTCCACGCTGATGCGTCACGCAGACGACAGCGGGTTGTGGGTGTCGCGGCGGTTGACAAGGGGTCTCTCGTAAGACGGATCGCTTCGGTCCCGTGCTGAAATGCCGTTGACCCCGATGTCAGGCACGTCGGCGTACGGTATCGGCATTGTCGGCAGTACCCCGGACCATTCGATCGCGTTGGTGCGCAACATGATCCGCCATTGTCCGTCGCGACGCTCGAGACGGTCGAAATAGCGGCCACCGGCGATCCAGTTAGATTCGTCGAGGTTGCGGGCAGCGAATAGGTAGTAAGTCTCAGAATGTGCGGTGTCGCCGTCGATGTCGCAGGTGTTGTTGAGCAAGTTGTGCTGTGTGGCGATCTGCCCTCGCTCGTGCATGTGGTGTGCCCACTCGTACAGGTCGGCTGGCCCGCCGACGAAGTCGCCGGCGGCAATCTCGGCGGAGGGATGGAATGCCGAGAGGAACAGATCGCGGTCGAAGCGGTCCATGCCGCGGCAGAACCGCATCAGACAGTCGGTGATGTCCTGACGAGCAAGCAGGCATTCGAATCGGGCAAGTTGGTCAGCGTCCATGGCGTGCTCCCATGATCGGTTGCCAGATCGGTGATCCCCGCTCGGCGCGCAAGGACGGGATGGTCCTGCCGTCGATGTCGGTGACCCCATAGCGCTGTGCGAGGTCGGCGGTGATGAAGGTGCCTCCGGAGAGGCTCATCAAATCCGGATCGGTCGCCAACGCCGCGATGGCCCGGCCGGGGAACTCCGGAGAGCAGGCCACCGCAGGGCGGGTGACGATCGACTTCGTCATCTCGGGGTGGTCATTCAAGTTGCGTTGTGCCCGTTCGGTCATGGTCAGTCCTTGCCACAGTGATACCGACGCGACATTGTGCGGTTGCAGCTCGATGGCCATGTCGCGAGCCATCCGGTCTACGGCGGTCTTGCACAGTCCGAAAACGACCCCGTAGGTGTAGGTGACGCCGACGTAGCCCGATGTAGCGACAATAAGTCCAGTCCTCTGGCGCACCATGATCTGTGCGGCGAGGCGGGCGGCGATGAAGTTGGACCGCACTCCGACGTCGACCATCTCCCAGTTGGACACCGGCTTCTCCCAGAACGGTTTGGCGTCGGTGAGGTCCTCGGGCAGAGCGAACGCATTGTTGACCAGGATGTCGAGGCGGCCCTGCTCGGTTCTAACCCGGTCGAACAGAGCGGTCACCTGGTTGTCGACGGCGTGGTCGACCTGCACGGCGACCCCTCGGCCGCCGCGTCCGGTGACCTCTGCGGCTGTCTCGCCGACGGTGCCCGGCAGTTCGTGCTTACCGGCCGCGGCCGTGCGGCCGGTGACGTAGACGGTGGCACCGCATTCGCCGAGGGCCACCGCGACACCTTTGCCGATGCCGCGGCTCGCTCCGGTGACGATCGCGACTTTGCCCGCCAGCGAGATCATTCGTTGGTGTCCTTCATTCAGGCAGTTCTACCCGACCCGCGGCGCTTCGATTCCTTCGTCGCTCCCGGTCGGGCCGGAGGCCGCGGTTTCGACGAGTGACCAGTAGTTTCTTTCACGCCCGGTCAGGTCGTTCGACGTGATAGCGCCGAAGGCGGCGGCGTCGCGCTCGAATCGGACCGGCGCGTCGGGCAGCGCGTCCGGGCCCTCGAGGCGAAAACAGCTCAGTGCGAGCGGGCCGAACAGCAGGGCGCGGCGCAGGTGCGGCCAGTTATCGAGCTGTGGCTCGACCCCGGCGGCTCGAGCGAAGGTGAGGGCTACCAGGTTCATCCGAGTTTTCTGGGACGTCCCTCGCTGCGAGCGGTAAGCATTGATCGACCGCCGCTGGTCGGTATCAGAAGGCGGCGCGATCGTGCCGCCCCATGTGTATGCGATCCACCTGGCCTGGAGTTCTAGCGGCACAAAGTATCCGCCCGACTGGTCCCACATGCCCATGAAGGCCAGCCCGGGGAGGTCAGGGTGGAACGTGTAGCGGTCGGCGTCTAGATGTGCTGCGTCGAGATTGACTATGCCCCGGATGTTTTGACTCAGAAACGGTAGGCACAGATCGAACCCCGTGCCGAGCACAATCCCGTCGAACTCCTCGGCATGCCCGTCGGCGAACGTCACGGTCGCATCCGCGATGGATTTCATCCACGGGCACACCGTAATTCGTCCCTCGGCCACGAGCGGCAGGTACTGCTGGTTGACAGTGATCCCGGCGGCGAAAAGCGACGGGTCGGGCGCGGGTGCGCCGTACTGCTCCGGACTTCCTGCAGCTTCGACCACGATCTCCTTCAGCTGCCGGTCGATCTCGGCCGCCGGGAGAGTCTCACTCGCGAGGGTTCCGTAACGCGTGAAGATCCGGTGATCGGACGGGACTCCGCCGGCGAACTTCGGTAAGACGTACCGCTGTCGGCGCTGGGTTACTACAACGCGTGCTGCGCCGAGGTCGGCGAGTTCGGCGGCGACCTCGAGGGCGCTGACGGCGCAACCTGCCACCAGAATCCGCTTGCCCCGATATGGAGCGGGCCCTCTGTAGTGGTAGGTGGAGATCGCACCGGCCGAGCCTGCGAACGTGTCGAGCCCCGGCACCGAGGGGATGGTGGGAGCGTGGAATCTGCCACTTGCCACCACTACTCGCTCGAACCTTTCCTCTAGGCCCGCGTGACCGACGAGCCATCCGGCATCGTCTCGCCTCAGGAGTTCGACACGAGTGTCGAACCGGATGCGCGACGTAAGGCCGAATGTCTCGGCATAGCGATGCAAGTAGTTCAGAATCTCGCGGTTTGATGGGTAGGCAAGTTGGCTCTCGATCGCGAGGTCGCTGAAGGCAGTCATGACGCGACTGGTGTTAGTGTGCATGGCTGGCCAAACGCCGCTCCGGCCAACGAGTCCCGTCCACTGGCCGCCCAGC
>NZ_DATNJW010000101.1:0-6432 GCF_035603715.1 Mycobacterium sp.
TGGAGAAGTTCGATCCCGAGGGCTGCCTGGACGCCATCCAACGCCACCGGGTCACGCACGGGCAGTTCGTGCCCGTCATGTTCACCCGCATGCTGAAACTGCCTGAGGCAAAGCGTAATTCGTACGATCTGTCCAGCCTGGAACGGGTGATGCACGCCGCGGCTCCGTGCCCGGTGGAGATCAAGAAGCAGATGATCGACTGGTGGGGGCCGATTGTCGACGAGTACTACGCGTCCTCAGAAGCCATCGGGTCGACATTGATCAGCGCCGACGAGTGGCTGGCGCACCCTGGCTCGGTCGGCAAGCCGATGATGTGCCAGCTCCACATTCTCGACGAAGACGGCAACGAGTTGCCACCCGGCCAACCTGGCGAAATCTATTTCGAGGGAGGCTTTTCCTTCGAATACCTCAACGACACGGCGAAGACCGCGGCCTCCCGCGACAAGCACGGCTGGACGACGGTCGGCGACGTCGGCTATGTCGACGAGGACGGCTATCTGTTCCTGACGGACCGCCGCCACCACATGATCATCTCCGGTGGCGTGAACATCTATCCCCAGGAAGCCGAAAACCTGCTCGTCACCCATCCAAAGGTGCTGGACGCAGCGGTGTTTGGCATTCCGGACGACGAAATGGGCCAAAGCGTCAAGGCCGCGGTGCAAACCGTTGATCCGGCGGATGCGTCCGACGAGTTCGCCGATGAACTGATCACGTGGCTGCGAGATCGGTTGGCGCACTACAAATGTCCGAGGTCGATCTCGTTCGAGGCGCAGCTGCCGCGTACCGACACCGGAAAAATGTTCAAACACGAGCTGGTCAAGAAGTATTCGGTGTGACGCTGCGCGTCGTCGATGTCTCGGAGCCTGAATCCGCGCTCGACTCTGGATTACTCGGAGTTCCGGTGGTGGCCGTCGGGTCGTTAGCCGGCGCATCTGAATTCTGGCTTCAGCGGGCGACATTCACGCTTACCGAGGATGACGCCGACGACCCCCGAGTGATCGCCGTCGCATCGATCGACGCGGCGCTGCGGGACCTGACCGCGCGGGCCGACCGCTGGCCGATCGCCGCGGCGACCTGTGACGACGTGCTGCGTTCGGTGGATCCGGCCGCCCCGGCCCTATCCGGCGTGGTGACCGAGTCGCTGGCCTACTCCACGCTGCAAGCCGGCCCGGAGTTCGCCCGCTGGTTGGCCGACCGCGGTCCGGCGGTCATGCCCGACATCGCTGACCCGGTGCAGGCCCACCGCGACGGCGACACGCTACGGATTGCGTTCAATCGCCCGCAGCGGCACAACGCCTTCTCCACCGACGCCCGCGCCGCGCTGCTGGAGGCGTTGGCTGTGGCGCAACTCGATTCGTCGGTCGCCGAGGTCGTGCTGACCGGCAATGGACCGTCGTTCTGTAGCGGAGGCGACCTGGACGAATTCGGCACATTCGCCGATCCGGCCAGCGCCCATCTGGCCCGCACCCGCTACAGCCCGGCGCTGGCGCTCGACGCGGTGACTAGCCGGCTCGGGGCGGCGTGCCGCGCCCAGGTGCACGGCCAGGTGCTGGGCAGCGGACTGGAGATGGCCGCATTCTGCGGTCGGGTTGACTCCGCGCCCGATACAGTGTTCGGGCTGCCCGAGCTGAGCCTCGGCCTGATTCCCGGCGCCGGTGGCACGGTGAGCGTCACCCGGCGGATAGGACGTTGGCGCACAGCCTATTTGGTATTGAGCGGCGCTACCCTGGACGCCGACACCGCGCTGGCCTGGGGTCTGGTCGACGCTTTGCGATCAGAAGCCTTTTGAGGCAAGCCAATTGAGGGAGACGGTGGCCACGTCCTTCCAGCCGTGGTCGAGGGTCAACGAGTGGCCGCGTCCTTCGAATTCGTGAAAGTCGGTCTCTGACGGGCCGTGCGCGTATTTGCCGAATGCTTGCTTCGTCGGCTGCAGCGGTACCGTGTGGTCGTTGGAACCCGCGGTGATCAGCAGCGGACCGCGCTGGGCCTGGGTATCGACCTTGGCCGGCGAGTTCCGGGTGAACAACGCCGTGGCGCTCTGAAACAGGGGCCGGCCCGGGCCCGGAATGGCCCATCGCTCGTGCAGTTGGTTGGACTCCTCTTCGGACAGGGTGTTACCGAAGCCGTAATGGAACTGCTTGGCCGTCAGCGATACGGTGCGCTTCCGGTTGGCCGGGTTGCCAAGCACCGGAAAACTCGCCTTCAACTGACTGAACGGCAGCGAGGTGACCCCCTTGATCGGCGCGGGGTCGATGGCCACCGCGGCCGCCACGTGGTTGGCCGCCAGCAACCGCTGGGCAATCAGGCCTCCGAAGGAATGTCCGACCGCCACCGGCTGGGTCTGTGAATTGTTCCTGTTGATCACTTTCACGTAGTGATCGACGATTTCGTCGATGCCGACGTTGTCGAGGGCCTCCGGGTTGGCTCGGGTGCTGGCGACGTCATCGCCGTCCCCGGGCCAGCCCGGCGCCAGGGTGTCGTAGCTCTGGTCGGTGAACAGCTCTTGCCAGGGCTGCCATGAGCTGGCGTGTATCCACAGTCCATGGATGAACAGGACGGAGTTGGGTTTGGTGGCCATCGCGTCTTCTCTCTTTCGCTGGTCGTCATCGCCCCCCGTCGATCTGCCAGCGGACACTAGCCTCGGAGCGAGACGGCGACAACCGAGCGTGCTGTGCAGCGGCGGCCATCGATTGCCGAGTCGCACAATGGTCGACCTTCCTCCGAAAGGAGTAGCAAATGGCTCAGATGACTGCACTGCGAGCGCATCGTCGCGGCGGACCGGAGGTGCTCGTGGCCGAATCCGCGCCGATACCGGTACCGGCCGCTGGCGAAGTCTTGGTCGCCGTGCACGCCGCGGCGATCACGTTCGACGAGCTGACGTGGGACGAGACCTGGACCCGAAACGGCGTCAGCCGGACGCCTATCATCCCCTCACACGAAATTTCCGGTGTTGTCGGCGAGATCGCCTCCGGCGTAACCGACTTCGAGCCAGGGGACCACGTGTATGGGCTGATCCGATTCGACCGTGACGGGGGTGCCGCCGACTACGTCACCGTGCCGGCCGATGACTTGGCGGCAAAGCCGTCGACCGTGTCGCACACCGTCGCCGCGGCGCTACCGCTTGCCGGACTGACGGCGCTGCAGGCCTTGGTCGATCACGCCCACGTGCAGCGCGGAGAGCGCGTGTTGGTGACTGGCGGAGCAGGCGGAGTCGGTGCGCTGGCCGTGCAGCTGGCCGCGCAATTCGGTGCTGACGTCACCGCCACGCTTCGCAGCGACGCGGTCGAATTGGCCAGAAATCTCGGTGCGCGGAATGTGATCGACGTCCGCACCCAGGCATTCGACGACGGCGGAGCGGGCTACGACGTGGTGATCGACACCGTCGGCGGCGACACGCTGGACCGTTCGTTCGCGGTGCTTCGCCGCAGCGGACGGCTGGTCACCTTGTCCGAACCTCCGGCGGCCGACAAGGCCGACGAATATGGGGTCAGCGCAGTATTTTTCATCGTGACACCGAATCGAGAGCAGCTGGGGGAACTTGCTGCTCTCGTCGACGGTAATCAACTGCACGTCGAAATCGCCGCGACCTTCCCGCTGGCGCAGGGACGCGAGGCGTTCGAAAGCGGCCAGCGTGCAGTCCGGCGGCCCGGCAAGACCGTAATCGTGGTGCGAGAGTGACTTCCGCGAACCTCGCGTCAGAGCCCGCCCCGGGACACCAGTTGTGCCGCGATCACATTGCGCTGGATCTCGTTGGTGCCCTCGCCGACGATCATCAGCGGGGCGTCGCGAAAGTACCGCTCGACGTCGTATTCGGTGGAATACCCATAGCCGCCGTGGATCCGCACGGCGTTCAGCGCGATCTCCATTGCCACCTCGGAGGCGAACAGCTTGGCCATCCCGGCTTCCATGTCGCAGCGCTCCCCGCTGTCGTAGCGCTCGGCGGCGTAACGGGTCAGCTGGCGGGCGGCGGTCAGTTTGGTCGCCATGTCGGCCAGATAGTTGCCGACCGACTGGTGCTTCCAGATCGGCTGTCCGAAGCTCTCGCGCTGCTGCGCGTAGGCCAGCGCGTCATCCAGGGCCGCCGTCGCCACCCCCAACGCGCGCGACGCGACCTGAATGCGGCCCGTTTCGAGGCCTTTCATCATCTGCGAAAAGCCTTGGCCCGCATCCCCACCCAGGATCGCCGAGTGCGCTACCCGATAGCCGTCGAACGACAGCTCGCAGGTTTCCACGCCCTTGTAGCCCAACTTGGGTAGGTCGCGCGACACCGTCAGGCCCGGCCCGTGCTCAACGAGCAGCACCGAGATACCGGTGTGACGCGGCTGCGCGGCCGGGTCGGTCTTGCAGAGCAAAGCGATCAGCCCGGACCGGCGGGCATTCGAGATCCACGTCTTCGACCCGTTGACGACGAGCTCCTCCCCGTCGGACAGCGCGGTGGTCGTCATGTTCTGCAGATCGCTGCCGCCGCCGGGTTCGGTGAGTGCCATCGTCGCGCGCAATTCACCGGTCGCCATCGGCGGCAGGTATTGCTGCTTCTGCGCGTCGGTGCCGAACAGCGTCAGCAACTTGGCCACCACCGTGTGGCCACCCATCGCGCCGGCCAGGCTCATCCAGCCACGCGCCAGCTCCTGGGTGACCAGCACGTAGCACGGCATCGACACCGGGGCGCCGCCGTACTCCTCGGGCACGGCCAGGCCGTAGATGCCGATGCGCTTCATCTGCTCGATCCACGCTTCGGGATACTCGTTGGCATGCTCGACTTCGCGCACCGTCGGCCTGACCTCTTTGTCAACGAACTCGCGCACCGTCGCGACCAGCATCGCCTCGTCGTCGTTCAGTCCCGTACCCATCCGGCAATGTTGGCATGCGGTGGAGCGGGGCAGCCATGACAGTCGGCCCGTACTTCGACCAGGTGCACACCGGCCAGGTCTTCACCGGTGCGCCGTCGATGACGCTGACCCCGGGGCTGGCCGCCGTTCACCAGAGCATCCTCGGTGACCGGTTGCGGCTGCCGCTGGACGCCGAGCTGTCCGCCGCGGTCACCGGGCTGCCGGCGCCGCTGGCCCATCCGGGCTTGGTCTGCGACGTCGCGATCGGACAGTCGACGCTGGCCACCCAGCACGTCAAAGCCAACCTGTTCTACCGCGGGCTGACGTTTTTTCGCTTTCCGGCGATCGGTGACACATTGTTCACCCGCACCGAGGTTGTCGGGCTGAAGAAGAATTCCGCCAAGGCGGGCCGGACACCCACCGGCCTGATGGCCCTGCGGATCACCACCATCGACCAGGCAGATCGGCTCATCCTCGACTTCTATCGGTGCGCGATGCTGCCGTTGAGCGCGGGCGCCGGCCCGGACTCCGCCGAGCATGACGACGACCTGTCGAAGATCGGTGCCGATCTGGCTGCGCCGCCGTCGGCGGCCGCCGATTGGAAGGGCGAGGTCTTTCGGGAGCGTGTCACCGGACCGCACTTCGACGCCGGCCTGGCCGGATCGGTGTTGCACAGTAGCGCCGACGTAGTCAGCAGTGCGCCGGAACTGGCCCGCCTAACCCTGAATATCGCCGGCGTGCATCATGATTCGCGCCTTGGTGGCCGTCGCCTGGTCTACGGCGGTCACACCATCGGGCTGGCGCTGGCGCAGGCCAGCAAGCTGTTGCCGAACCTGGCGACCGTACTCGGCTGGCAGTCCTGCGACCACACCGCGCCGGTGTACGAGGGCGACACCCTCTACAGCGAGCTGCACATCGAATCCGCCGAGCCGACCGGCGGCGGCGGCGTACTGGGATTGCGGTCGCTGGTCTACGCGTTCAGCGACCTGCAGGATGAGCCACGCCAAGTCCTGGACTGGCGTTTCACCGCATTGCAGTTCTGAGGATCGGGTCGTGAGCGCGACGTCGGAGTGGGCCACCGTACTGGTAGAAGCCCGCCGGGTCGCCGCCGATATCGCCGGACTTCTCGGCGTCGAGGTCGACGCCGCAACCATTCTCACCGGGCGGGCGGCGATCATGAACCTGGCGCAGCCCGGCCGAATCTCGGCGGGCGGCGCCACCCGACTGCTACGCACGGTCGACGGCTGGTGCGCGATCGCATTGCCGCGCGACGACGACGTCGCGGCGCTACCGGCGCTGCTGGAAGTCGACGCGATCACCGGCGATGCCTGGACGGCTTTGTCGCATTGGGCCGCAACGTGTTCGATCGAACACGTCGTAGAACGCGCCCAACTGCTCGACATCGCGGTCGCAGCGTTGGGGGAAGCGGCGGCGGAGCCACCGACCGTGCGACGCTGCGGCACCAGCACCGGATCGCGACGGCCCGAGGGGCGATTGGTGGCGGATTTGTCGTCATTGTGGGCCGGACCGCTGTGCGGTCAGCTGCTCGCTCGCGCGGGTGCCGTCGTCGTCAAGGTGGAAAGCCCCAGCCGACCCGACGGTA
>NZ_DATNJW010000102.1:0-25597 GCF_035603715.1 Mycobacterium sp.
AGTTGGCTGGAGGCCTCGGTGGGATCGTCGCCGACGGCGCGCGCTGCCGCGTCGAGCCGGTACGACAGCGTGATCAGACGCTGCGAGATGCCGTCGTGGATATCGCCTGCGACGCGACGACGTTCGATTTCCTGAGCCTCGATCACCTGCTCGACGAACAGCTCGTGGGCCCGTTCCCTGGCCACCAGCTGCCGGTGTAACCGGGCCTGATGCATGGCGCCGGCGATCAGCCGGCCGATCACGCGCAGCAGTTCGACGTCACCGTCGGTGAATTCGCGGCGAGCCACCGTGTGCACGTTGAGCACGCCGACCAAGCCGCCGGGATCGGTTTCCATCGGCATCGAGACCATCGAGGTGAAGTCGCGTCCGCGCAGCGACTCGATCGGCAGGTACCGCGGATCGGCTTCCTTGTCGTGGGTGATGACGACGGGCTCACGATGCCGGGCCACCCAGCCGGAAATGCCGGATCCCAAGGGCAGCCGGATCTTTCCCACTTGGCCGTCGAACGGCGGCGTGGCACCGGCGAGGGTGAGCGAGCGGTCGCTGTCGTCGAGCACGTGCACGAAACACACGTCGGTTCCGGTGGCCGCGGTGATCATCCGCGCCGCAGCGGCGGCCAGCGGTCCCACCCCTGGCCCGGTCGAGGCGGCCTGGATGAGTTCCCGCAGCAGCGCCAATTCCCGATCGGTGTCGACGAGATCGTGCACGGCGTGCGAGCCGCGGGCGCTGTTGTCAGGTGCGGTGGTCATTGGTAGATGCCCTCGCGCAGCGCCGTGGCCACCGCACCGGTGCGATCGTTCACCCCGAGCTTGCGATAGATCGCGCGCAGATGACTTTTGACCGTCTCCTCGCCGATCACCAGCTTGTTGGCGATCCCGCGGTTGGACAGCCCGTTGACCATGCACGACAGGATTTCGCTCTCACGCTGCGTAAGCCCCTGCCGGGCGCCCGGCCAGAATTCGTCCCGCTGCATGCGGGCCGCGGTGTCGGCCGCACGCGCCGCCATCCCCGGGTCGATCACGGTGTCGCCGTGATGGGCCAATTCCAGCTGGCGCACCAACTCGTCACTGTTGATGCTTTTGAGCAGGTATCCGCTCGCGCCCACCCGCAGCGCCTGATAGAGGTACTGCTCGTCGTCGTAGACCGAGAGCATCACGACTTTGCGGCGTGCGTCGCGCTCGCGCAGCGACTTGCACAAGTCCAATCCGCTGGAGCCCTGCATGCGCACATCGCACAGCACCACGTCGGGCTGCAGGTCGTCGACGACCTCGACGGCGCGATCCGCGCCGACGGCCTGACCGACCACCTGCACCCGGTCCTTGAACGCGGCCAACATCGCCTTGAGTCCTTCGATGACCATCTCGTGGTCATCGACGAGGACAAGTCGTACCGGGGCCGCCATGGCACCACAGTATGCAAGTTGGTCACGCGAATCCCCCTAATGGGGGAGGCTGGGCAACCCCGGTTCGGGGCACCCTGTGGGCGTGCGAGCCAAGGGTCAGACTCGTGGAGCCCGCAGTTTTTGGTGGGACCGAGAAGCGCGGACGGAAGCCGATGTTCTGCGCGCGGTGATCTTCGACGCCGACACCGCGCTTCCCGACGTCGAACATGACGGTCCCCGGACCGATCTCGTCGATGCGGTGATGAGCCTGTTTGTCGCGGGTATCTGGGTGTGCGTGGTGAGCACCCGGCCACGGGCCGAGGTTGAAATGCAGGTGCGGCAACTTCTCGGTGACGGTCTCGTTGAGACCATCGTGACCATCGACGACCTATCCGAGCCAGACACGGCCCTTGCTCGCAGCGGCGAGCTGTACCGGCTGGCGTTGTGGGAGCTCGGAATAACGCCGCGGGCCGCGCTGGCCGTCACCGGCTCGGGTTGCGCCTTGCGTGCGTCGGCCGCCGCGGGGCTGCCTGCTGTATTCGTTGACAACAGGGAGTTGTCGGCGGCCAGTTGTCAGCAAGCGCACCGACGCTGGTGGATCCGGCAAGCCGCCTAGCCGCGAAGCGTCTCGATGATCGCGCTGAAGTCCTTGTCGGCGTTGGTCGTTGCGAACTTCGCGTAGATGTCGGCGGCGTGGCTACCCAGCGGTGCGGCTGAACCGGTCGAGTTGACCGCATCCATCGCCAGCCCGAGGTCTTTGTTCATCAGCGCGGTGGCGAAGCCGGGTTTGAAGTCGTTGTTGGCCGGCGATGTCGGCACCGGGCCGGGCACCGGGCAGTTGGTCTGCACCGCCCAGCAGTTTCCGGTCGCGCCGGTGATCACGTCGAACAACGACTGCGCCGACAGCCCGAGCTTTTCGGCCAGTACGAATGCTTCGCCGATCGCGATCTGCTGCACTGCCAGCACCATGTTGTTGCACACCTTGGCGGCCTGGCCGGCACCGGCAGCGCCGCAGTGAATGATCTTGCCCGCCATCGGCTCCAGCACCGGACGGGCCAACTCCAGTGCCTCGTCTTCGCCACCGACCATGAATGCCAGCGTGCCGGCGACAGCGCCCTTGACCCCGCCGGAGACCGGCGCGTCGAGCTGGGCCACGCCGTGCGAACCCGCCAACGCGTGGACTTCGCGGGCGTCGCCGACGGAAATGGTTGAGCTGTCGATGAATAACGCGCCTTCACCGGCTGCCGGCAGGATCTCGGCGTAGCAGCGTTTGACCGCCTCGCCGTGCGGGAGCATCGTGATGACGACGTCCGCCCCGGCGACCGCGTCCGCACCGCTGTCCAACACCACGACCCCGTGGCCGGCAGCGGCTTCGGCGGCTACCGGGACCGGGTCGAAGCCCCGCACGGTGTGGCCGGCGTCGACCAGATTCTTCGACATGGGACCGCCCATGTGACCGAGCCCTAAAAACGCGACCGTGGACATCTGCTCTGGCCCTCCTAGGCGCTGGCGCGGACCCGGGCGGCTTCGGCCCGGCCGATGACCACCCGCATGATTTCGTTGGTGCCCTCCAGGATGCGGTGCACCCGGAGATCGCGCACGATCTTCTCCAGACCGTACTCGCGAAGATAGCCGTAGCCGCCGTGCAATTGCAGCGCCTTGTCGGCGACGTCGAAACACGCATCGGTCACATACCGTTTGGCCATCGCGCACAGTTCGACTTTGTCGTCGTCGTCGCTGTCCAGTGCGGCGGCCGCCCGCCACAGCATCAGTCGCGACGTCTCCAGCGCGGTGGCCATGTCGGCCAAGGTGAACCGGATAGTGGGCTCGTCGAGCAGGGGAGCCCCGAACGCCTCGCGATGCGCGACATAGTTTGCGGCCTTGTCGTACGCGGCCTGCGCGCCGCCCAACGAGCACGCCGCAATGTTGATCCGGCCGCCGTTGAGGCCGTTCATCGCGATGCCGAAGCCGCCGCCCTCGCCGTCAACGCCGCCGAGCATCGCGTCGGCCGGCACCCGCACCCCGTCGAGCACCACCTGCGCGGTCGGCTGTGCGTTCCAGCCCATCTTCTCTTCGTGTGCACCGAAACTCAGTCCTGGGGTTCCCTTTTCGACGATGAACGCCGATATTCCGCGTGGGCCCTCGCCACCGGTGCGCGCCATCACCACGTACACGTCCGAGGTGCCGGCCCCGGAAATGAACTGCTTGACGCCGTCGAGCACATAGTCGCCGTTCTGCTTGACCGCCTTGGCGCTCAACGCGCCGGCGTCCGAGCCGGCACCGGGTTCGGTCAGGCAGTAGCTGGCGATCGCGTCCATCGAGGCCAGCCGCGGCACCCAGCCCTTGCGTTGCTCGTCGGTGCCGAACGCGTCGATCATCCAGGCGCACATGTTGTGGATCGACAGAAACGCGGAGATCGTCGGGCAGGCCGTCGCGAGTTGCTCGAAGATCCGCACCCCGTCCAGCCGGCGCAGCGCGCTGCCGCCCACGTCGTCGCGGCAGTAGATGGCCGCCATCCCGAGGCTCGCCGCCTCCCGTAGCTCGTCGACCGGGAAGTGCTGAGCGGCATCCCATTCCAACGCATACGGGGCAAGTTTTTTGGCGGCGAACGCGGCCGCCGTCTCGGTGATGACCCGTTCGTCGTCGTCGAGGCCGAACAATTGCGTCACCAGGGCTACTTCATTGTCGGGATGCTGAATTCGGCGCCGTCCTTGATGCCCGATGGCCAACGCTCCGTCACGGTCTTGACCTTGGTGTAGAACTGGATCGACGCGGGGCCGTGCTGGTTGAGATCGCCGAAGCCGGACCGCTTCCAGCCGCCGAAGGTGTGGTAGGCCACCGGCACCGGTATCGGTACGTTGACGCCGACCATGCCCACCTGGACACGGGACACGAAGTCGCGGGCGGCGTCGCCGTCGCGGGTGAAAATCGCTACGCCGTTGCCGTATTCGTGTTCGGTCGGCAGCCGCAGCGCGTCTTCGTAGTCGTGCGCGCGCACGATGCACAGCACCGGGCCGAAGATCTCGTCGGTGTAGATCGACATGTCGGTGGTGACGTGGTCGAAGAGGGTGGGCCCGATGAAGAAGCCCTTCTCCAGGCTGGCGTCATCGAAGGTCAGCTCATCGGTGGTGCGCTCGCGGCCGTCGACCACCAAATCGGCGCCCGCCTCGACGCCCTGGCCGATGTAGTCGCGGACCCGCTTGAGCGCGGCATCGGTGACGAGCGGGCCGTAGTCGGCCTTCGGGTCCAGGCTGTGCCCGACCCTCAGCTGGTTGATGCGCTCAACAAGCCTGTTGCGCAATCGGTTTGCCGTCTCCTCGCCGACGGGCACCGCGACACTGATTGCCATGCACCGCTCGCCGGCGCTGCCGTAACCGGCGCCGATCAGCGCGTCGACAGCCTGGTCCAGGTCGGCGTCCGGCAAGACGACCATGTGGTTCTTCGCGCCGCCGAAGCATTGCGAGCGCTTGCCGTTGGCCGCCGCGTTCTCGTAGATGTACTGCGCGATGTCGGAGCTGCCCACGAAGCCGACGGCCTGGATGTCGGGGTGATGCAGGATCGCGTCGACGGCTTCCTTGTCGCCCTGGACGACCTGGAATACGCCCGCGGGCAGGCCGGCTTCGAGGAACAGTTCCGCCAGCCGGACCGGCACCGACGGGTCGCGCTCGGAAGGCTTGAGAATGAACGCATTTCCGCATGCCAGCGCGGGGCCCGCCTTCCACAGCGGGATCATCGCCGGGAAGTTGAACGGGGTGATGCCGGCGACCACGCCGAGCGGTTGGCGGACGGAGTACACGTCGATGCCCGTACCGGCGCCCTCGGTGAACTCACCCTTGAGCAAATGCGGGATGCCGATGCAGAACTCGATGACCTCGATACCGCGCTGGATGTCGCCCTTACTGTCCGGCACCGTCTTGCCGTGTTCCAGGCTGAGCAGCTCGGCGAGCTCTTCGACATTGGCGTTGACCAGTTCGACGAACTTCATCATCACCCGGGCGCGGCGTTGCGGGTTGAACGCCGCCCACTCCTTCTGCGCCTCCTTGGCGGAGGCGACCGCGGTGTCGACGTCGGCGGCTGAAGCCAGCAGGACCTGTGCCTGCACCGCGCCCGTGCTGGGGTTGAGTACGTCGGCGGTCCGGGTCGATGCGAGGTTGCTCCGGCGTCCGTCGATGAAATGCGGAATCTGTGTGGTCATGGTGTCCTCGGACATAGAAAAAGAAGCAGGTGGGTTTACTAGGACATCCTAGTAACTGCCGCGGCCGGGTGGCAAGCGGCGCAGGTCGGCGACGGCGCGCGGCATTATCGTCGAGCAGATGGGACCGGAGCGGCCGGGGGACTGGGACGCGATGCTGGCTGCGCCTCATGATGGGCCGATGGACAACACCAAACACGCGGTAGCGGCCACCGGCCTCCTCGTCGCGGCCATGCGCGCCGAGGAATCCGTGCGCGACGACGCCCTCTTTCACGATCCGTTCGCCCAACGACTGGCCGGCGAGGATGGCCGGCATCTGCTCGCCGAGGCGACTGCGGAGACTGGCCAGCCGTCGGCGCCGATCGTCGTGCGCACAAGGCTTTACGACGAGGCACTGGTGCGCGTGGCCGCATCGCAGGCGGTGATCTTGGCCGCGGGTATGGACGCCCGCTCCTACCGACTGCGGTGGCCGAAGGGCACCACCGTGTTCGAGGTCGACCAGCCACACGTGATGGCGATCAAAGACGAGCGGCTTGCCGGTGAGAAGCCGCGCTGTCGGCGCGTGGCAGTCGGCGTCGACCTCGCCGATGACTGGCCCAAAGCGCTTGAGGTGCAGTGGTTTAACCCCGAAGTGCCGACAATCTGGCTGATTGAAGGTCTGTTGCAGTATCTCGAAGCCTCAGCTGTCGACCAACTGTTCGCCCGCGTCGACGCGCTGTCCGCGCCCGGTTCGGTGCTGCTCTACGACGTCGTCGGCACGGCATTGCTGAACGCCCCGTTCTCGGCGGCCACCCTGGCGTACATGCAAAAGCTCGGCGCGCCATGGGTTTTCAGCAGTGACACACCGGCCGCCCTCGTTGAAAACCACGGCTGGTCAGCCAGCGTCACCGACATGGCCGTACCGGGCAACAGATGGAAACGTTGGGCACACCCGCCGATTCCGGCTGATGTACCCAACGCACCCCGCGGCTATTTTGTCGAGGCAGTCAAGGCCTAGTCGCCGCCGCCACCGCCGCCGGGGCCTTTCGGCACGGTCGACTCCCCGTCTCCGGTGCCTTTACCTGGAGCGTTGCCCTTCATGTACTTATGCCCAGGCGCGTGCTCTTCCTCGAGCTGCTTCGGGCAGTACGCCTTTGCCGAGATCGTCGCGAATTGAGCGGCGCCGCTTTCGGTGAGGGCCGGGTTACTCTCCTGCAGGTGCTGGATGAGGTGCAGGCCCCCCATGCCGTTGTGAAGGCAACCGCACACGGCCTGACCCGCGCTGACAGCCTGGGCCGGATCGGAAAAGCCGATTCCCACCTTGTTGAGGTCAGAGATGAAAGAGCTGTTGTTCTCGTCGCTCGACGGCTCGTCGAGCCCAGGCTCGGAGTGCGCCGGCACGGCAAGTATGAGTCCCAGTGATACGCCAAGAATGGCGAGTAACGATTTCATCGATCCTCCTTATCCGGTTTCCCCGGCGGCCTTCGCGACCGCCGGGGTGGCCTTGCCATCGGTCAGATGGACGGCGTGAATGCCTGGTTTGGTCGACAGCTTGGCGACCAGGTCGTCGAGTCCCGCCTCGTCGACGTTCCAGTGCTGCACTTCGTCGGGCGACTCCTGCAGCTTCGCGATCACCTTGTCGAGCGGGATCGGTCCCTTCGTCCGCGCGGGCGTGGTCACCTTGGCCCGCACGCCCGTGGAGCTGACGACGCGGGACGCCGGGCTGCCGAGCGCGCCACCGGCCAGGCTGCCGAGGCTTGCCTGGTTGAGCGCGCTCAGCGGGACCTCCATCGTCGGAGCGGCCGTCGCGGCAAAAGCGCCGTCCGGCAATGACGTCGCGGCGAGCCTGATCGCGGGGGTGGCGCCGGCCCAGCTGGGCGGCACCGACAACTTGCCCACCGTGTGCGCGCTGCCCAGCGCCCCTGCCGCCGCACGTGCTCCTAGTCCTCCCAGACCTGCGGCGTGCCCCGGCGAGGACAACCCGGCACCCAGCGAGCCGAGCCCGATGCCGTGGCTCCACGGCTGGTAGATGAAGAAGTTCTTCCACTGGGAGATGCCGAGGCTGGTCGTGCTGTTGACGACGTTGGTGTAGGTCGCCTGACTGCCCACGCTGTTCGCGAAACTCAACACGCCTTGGTACGCCGAAGACAGGCTCGAGCCTCCTGGAAGGAGGCCGAGTCCGTTGGTGAAGAAGTTCGTGTAGGTGCTGTTGAAGGTGGTCAGGGCCTTTGAGAACGAGTTCACATCGGTCTCGATCTGGGTGATGATCTGCGTCAACGGATCCACCGGGGCCGTTGCGGCGGCCTGTGCGGTCGAGGCCGCCTGTGCTGCCGTCCCGTTGTCGTTGGTGGTTTGCGGCGCCTCGGTGAAGGAGCCCAATCCGGTGGTGGCCGCCTGCGACGAACCCGCATACCCGGTGATGGCCGCGACGTCCTGGGCCCAGAACTGCGCGTACTCGGCCTCCAACGCCGCGATCGCCGCGTTGTACTGACCGAAGAGGTTGGCCGGTATCAGTTGCAACAGCTCAGTGCGGTTGGCCAGGATCTCGGCCGGTGGCACGGTGGCCGCCAACGCGGTCTCGTAGGCGCTGGCCGCGGCCTTGGCCTGACCGGCGGTCTGCTCGGCCTGTCCTGCCGTCGTCCCCAACCATGACACGTACGGCGCGGCGGCCGCTGCGGCCGCCTCCGCCGACGGACCGGTCCAGTCGCCACCGACCAGGCCGGAAATCGTCGACTGGAACTGCGTTGCGGTGGACTGCAATTCGCTGGCCAGGGCGTCCCAGGCAGCCGCGGCGGCTGTCAGGGACTCCGCTCCCGGACCCGAATAGATCTTGGCGGAGATGAGCTCCGGCGGCTGCGCTGCGAAATCGAAAACCATTGCTGCCTCTCCTTATTCCGCGCTCGGCGGGATGACGATGATGGTGGCGGTGGTGGCGATCTCGTCGACAGCGACGGCGCCCGGCACGCGGAAGCCCTGGCCGACAGCCGCACGGGTGGCGGTCCCGCCGATGGCGCGCCCGGCGAGGCTGGACAGCGCCGTCTGGCCGAACATGCCGGGCTGAGCGAGCCCCATTTCCGGAGCTGCGTCGACCGCGGACGCTTCCATCTCGGCGGCAACCGTTCGGATGGCCGGTGTCGCGGCCGCCCAGTTCTGCGGAACCGACAGCGAACCGATGTAGCCGGCCCGGCCTACCGATGCGAGCGTTTCGGCGCTGCCTGCACCGCTGTAGGAGCCGCTCAGCAGCCCGCTGTGCAGCAGCGGGGACAGCGCCCCGGTGATGGGCGTCGGGTGGATCAGCGGGCCGATGCCCTGAATACCGACGCCGAGGTTTGGGATACTGACCGCGGCTTGGTAGAAGCTCCTGATGAAACCGGAGGTGAAGCCCAGCGGGCTGAACGGCCCGGCGAGGAAGGTGCTGATGCTGCCGTTCAACGCAGTGAACAGCTGCCCGATGCTGCTCAACCCGCCCGTCACGGATGTCGGCAGCGTCCCCGTGATCCCCAGGGAGCTGATGAACGCGGTCTCAGCAGCCGTCAACTGTGTTGCGAAGCCTGTGATGTCGGTGTTCAGAGTCGTCAGCTGGGTGTTCAGCTGCGTCAGGAACGCCAAAATGTCGCTGGTCGCATCGGCGGGCTGTGCGGCCGCCGCCTGGGCTGTCGACGCCGCCTGGGCAGCCTGCCCGCTGTCAGTGGTGGTCGCCGGAGCGTCGGTGAACGGGGTCAGCTGACTCGCGGTGCTAGCGGCCCCGGCGTACGCGTACATCGCGCCTGCGTCCTGGGCCCAGAACTCGGCGTAGGCCGCCTCGGTCGCGGCGATCGCAGGGGTGTTGATCCCCAGGAAGTTCGTGGCAACCAGTGCGGCCAGCAACGCGCGGTTGGCCTCGATCACCGGCGGCGGGATGCTGGCGGCGAACGCGGCCTCGTAAGCGGCCGCCGCGGCCTGCGCCTGAGCCGCGGTCTGCTCGGCCTGGGCGGCGGTGGTGGTCAGCCATGATGTGAAGGGCGCTGCCGCGCTGGCCGCAGCCGTCGACGACGGACCCGTCCAGCTCGAGCCCAGCTCGGTGATAGAGGACGTGTATCCGGCCGCCGTGGCTTGCAGCTCGCTCGCCAACGCATTCCAAGCGGTCGACGCCGCCAGCAGCGGCGCCGAACCCGGCCCCGTGTAGATCTTGCCGGAGTTGATCTCCGGCGGTAGCGCTCCAAAATCGAAAACCATCCGTGTCCCTCGCTCCGGCTATGTGTCCCCAATGCCCAGCGTCTGTCCAGCGCCGAGCGGCGGCAAAAAGCTTCCAGGGGCGTCCTTCAGCGCAGACAATTAAGTGCAAATTGCCTGGCAGCTGCCTGATTTTCCCTGCACCGAAGATTAGCCAGCCTTCGCGAAACCAAGGCCGGTCAACGCCGTGCCGACGTCAGTCGCGAGGTGCCGCGACCCCCGCTTGGCGGGCCGATGACCGCGATGCCAAAACCAGGGTTTACCTGGCAAGATCACCTATCGGGAGATGGTCGTGAAGCCCGTCGCGGTGGGTGAACGATCGGTAGCCGCGAATAAAAATCTGCGCATCCAAAATTCCGGACCGCGGCGTGAACGGACGGCAGCGTTTATGTGCGAGGAGATTCTTACCGGCGACCGCTGGGTTCGGCGGACCCCGATGCGTTCTGGATCGAGCGGCGTTTCAGCACGCCGCAGTAGGTTTTGGGTGGTCGCCGGCGAGGTAATCCGTAAGGGTTAACCTGCAGATACGGCATCCGGAGCCGGCACGGTCGTAAGATTGATGAGTCGGGCTGGACCTACAGTCGACGCACAAGCCAATAGTTCAGTCTCTCCGCGCCCGATTGCGGAGTTCGCCCTCGAGGAGACATACACATGTCATTCGTCACCACGCAGCCCGAAGCGCTGAGTACGGCCGCAACCGCCTTGGGCGGTATCGGCTCCTCGTTCAGCGCGCAGAATGCCGCCGCTGCCGCTCCCACCACCGGGGTTGTCCCCGCCGCGGCCGACGAGGTGTCGGCGCTGACCGCCGCGCAGTTCGCCGCCCACGCTCAGCTGTACCAGGCCGTCGCCGCGCAGGCCCAGGCGATCCACGAGCAGTTCGTCAACACGCTAGGAACCAGCGCCGGGTCGTACGCAGCTACCGAAGCCGCGAACGCCGCCAGCGCTGGCTAAAATCACGACTCTCCGTCGGCCGGGCACCGTGAAGGTGTCCGGCCGACAGCTTTTTTGATCGGAACACAAATGTCGCAAGCGTTGACCACCCTGAGCGAAGCCGAACGGCTCATGCAGGCGGGTAGTTTCGAGCCAGCGGCGGAAATCCTCGAAGACCTCGTCAACCAGAGTCCCACCCTCGAAGCGCTCTACCTGCTGGCGACGTCGTATCTGGAACTGGGGCACAAGGACAACGCGTTGCGCTACGCCACGGCAGCGGTGGAGAAGGACCCGTCGTCGGCGCCGGCTCGTGACTTGCTGGGGAAGGCGAATCTTGCTCTGGGGCAACTAGATTCGGCCTTGTCGGAGTACGTTGCACTGGCCGCACTCTGCCGCGAACAACAGCAGGCGCCACCCGCGCAGTTTTCCATCCCGGCGCATTTTGCGTTGCACAACATCGAGCAACTCGAGCACATCCTGGCGGCAAACGGTGATAGCGCCGGGGAGATGACCGACCAACTCGAGGTTCTTCGTCGCGGCCTTACGAACGTCATCGATGAGGCAGACGGCGAGGCGCCGTGGGTTTCCATTCCGGGGAGCGGCAATCAGTTCCTTGCCGACCCGCCATACGTCCGTGTTGAGGAACAGCGGCTTCCGCGATACGTGAACACTGCCGTCGACTACCAAGCGATCCAGCACGGCGTCCTGGCCGGCGAGAAGGTTCAAGTGATCGACGACTTCCTGACGCCGGAGGCACTGGAACAAGTCCGCAAGTTCTGCCTGGAGTCCACCATTTGGCGTCACCCGTACAAATTCGGCTACGTCGGCGCGTTTCCTCAAGACGGGTTCGCCAGCACGTCGCTGTTCGCCATCGCCGAGGAAACCATCGCCGCACTCGGTGACGCTTTCGACGGTTACCAGTTCGGCGCCTGGTGGGGATTCGTCTACAACACCAACCTGCCCGGAACCGACATCCACGGCGACGATGCCGATTTTTCGCTGAACCTGTGGATCACTCCCGACTCGGCGAACCTCGACCCGGAGTCGGGCGGCCTGGTCATCTGGGATAAGGCGGCACCGAGCGACTGGAGCTTCGACGACTACAACTCCGGCGGCGATCGAGTGCGGAAATACCTCGACGAGCACAACGCCGAGTCGCAGGTCATCCCGCATCGCGCGAACCGGGCAGTCCTGTTCGAAGGCCACCTCTTTCATCGGACTGACGACTTCAAGTTTGCGCCCGGATTCGAAAATCGCCGACGCAGCGTGACCTTCCTGTTTCGCCGCAGCAAGGGTTAACGAGCCGCGGCCGCGTGTAACCCGCGACGCTATAAACCACTGTCAGGCAAGATTCCAGTGGAGCCACGCTCTCGACAGGCAGGCGATATGTGACGGCACACGGCGATCCCGTCGGCCCGCGACCCTTGCGGTTGGTGTCCGGCGACGGCTACCCGGACTGGGAGGCGGTCTACCAAGACAACGCCACCTGGGTGTATCGCACCATCTATGCCCGAGTCGGTAACCGGGCCGACGCGGAGGACCTCACCGCCGAGGTCTTTCTGGCGGCGTTGCGGCCGCTGCGACTGACCGCCAGCGTCGGCGAGGTTCGCGGCTACCTACGCGCCACCGCCCGAACGGTCTTGGCCGCGCACTGGCGCGAGACCCTCGGTCGGGAGATCACCTCGATCGACGACATCGAACAGCCGCCCGAGAGTGAGGAGGCGATCAGCACCGCCCCGCAGCGGGTGGCCGGTGTCCTCGAGCAGTTGCCGGACAACTACCGGCGGATCTTGGAACTACGCTTCCTGCAAGGGCGTTCGATCAAGGAGTCGGCCGCCGAACTCGGGGTCACTGTCGCCAATGCAAAGGTGCTTCAGCATCGGGCATTGCGGCTGGCCGCACAGGTCAACGAAAAGGGCGAATCATGAAAGCGCGCGCATTACGCAGGTACATCGACGACCTGCTGCGTGGCCGCCGCCCAAAGCCGTTCCGGCCCGACGAGTTCGAAGCCGCGCAAATTCGGACGGCCATCGAACTGCAGGCGGCGCGGTTGGGCAGCGACGCTCCGCGACAGGAGTTCCTCACCGATCTGCATCGTCGTCTCGCCGCGCAGCAGGCAGGCGCCGGACAGCCGGTGTCGAAGTCGACTGCGACCCGCAGGAACGTCCTCGTCGGCACATCGGCCGCCGCGGCAGCCGCGGTGGCGGCGGTATCTATCGATCGCGCGTTGATCGATAGTGCCCAGGTTGCCGACGACGGCAACAGCGAGTCTCGGGAGCTCACACCGACGACCGGACGCTGGATGCGAGTCGCGGCCAGCGCAGAGGTGACCGACGGGGTCATGCGACCTTTCGATGTCGGTTCAGTCATCGGGTTCGTGCGCCGTGTGGACGGCAAGGCCGAAGCCGTCTCGGGGGTATGCACGCACCAGGGTTGCCGACTCTGGTTCGACGCGCCCGACGACCGACTGCGCTGCCCGTGCCACTCGACGTCGTTTGCGCCCGCCGGCCAGGTGCTGACGCATCAATTACCGATAGCTCCGAAACCGTTGCCCACGTTGATGGTTCGCGAACAAAACGGCGCTATCGAGGTGTTCGTTCCGGCACCGCCGAGCAAGCCGGCCTAGCCACGTGTAACCCACCGCCCTATCTATTGGCGACGTGTACTTTTCCGCCGAAGATGGAGGTGTATCGCTATGCCCGCACGACCTTGGGGCGCACGTGCTGTGTTGGTGGGTCTGATGGTGGTGGCGGGATGCTCGTCGCACCAGTCGGCGACGACGACGCCGTCGGTGACATTCGGGTCGGCGGCGACCACTCCCGGAATGCCGGGGATGAGCGGGATGGCGCCGATGCCCAACATGCCGGCGGGCACCACCGCCGCGACGGCGGGACCGGCGGCGCCGGTGTCCGGCAATGCCGTCAGCATCGACAACTTCGCGTTCGCCCCGGCGACGCTGACCGTGCCCGCGGGTAGCACGGTGACCTGGACCAACAAAGATGAGGAACCACACACTGTCGTCGCCAATGACGGATCGTTCCACTCGCCTGGAATGGGTTCGCAGGCAACGTTTTCCTACACCTTCGCGAAGGCCGGCAAGTTCGACTATGTCTGCTCGATCCACCCGTACATGCACGCGACCGTGGTGGTGACGCAATGACCGACGATCCGCACACCATGAACCGTCGCCAACTGATCCGGCACAGCGCATGGTTCGGCGCGGCCGTCGGACTGGCGGTGGTCGGCGGCGAGGTCATCTCGCACGCCGCCGGCACCGCCGATGCCGCACGCAGTTCGAACCGGCCGACCCTGCGATTCGCCCAAGTCAGCGACAGCCACATCGGATTTCTTGGCAAAGCCAATTCGAATGTCGCGAGCTCCTTCAACCAGGCGATCGACCGGATCAACAACCTCGGTTACACACCGGATTTCGTCATCCATACCGGCGACCTCACCCATCTGGCCACACCTGGCCAGTTCGATCAGGTCAAGCAGATGATGACCGGGCTGCGTACCCCGCACGTGTTCACCGTCCCGGGTGAACACGACTCGGTCGACGACGGGGGCCAGAAGTACCGCAGCGCGTTCGGCGCCGGAACCCGCGGCGACGGTTGGTACAGCTTCGACATCGCCGGCGTGCATGTGATCGGCTTGGTGAACACACTGAACCTGAAAAAGCTTGGGCACCTTGGTGTTGAGCAACTCGAGTTCGTCGCCAAGGACGTCGCGCCGCTGCCCAGCGACACGCCGATCATCGTGTTCAGCCATATCCCATTGTTCGCCATGTATCCGGATTGGGGCTGGGGCACCGACGACGCGGCCCAGGCGCTGAGCTATCTGCGCCGCTTCTCATCGGTCACCTGTCTCAACGGGCATGTCCATCAACTGTTTTCCAAGACCGAAGGCAACGTGACATTCCACAGCGGAACAACCACCGCCTATCCGCTGCCTCATCCCGGTGATGGTCCAGCGCCCAAACCGGTCACCCTGCCGGCCGGCAAATTGCATGACGCGCTGGGCATCCGTGAGGTCAGCTACACCCGGGGCCAAACCACTCTCGCGTTGAAAGAAAAGGCGCTGCAATGAATGTGACCAGATTGGCTTTGGCTGTCGCTTTGGCGGTCGCTTTGGCGGTCAGCGGGTTCAGCCACGCGTATCTGTATATCCATGGCTACCATCACATCCCGACGATCGGCACCGCGTTCTTGGTGCATGCCAGTGTCTCGTTCGCTCTCGCCCTGCTGATTGTGATCGGCGGTCCATCGTGGCTTCAATGGGCCGCTGCCGCGCTGGCCGGTGGTGCACTGGGCGCATTTGCGTTGTCGCGCACCGTCGGCCTCTTCGGCTTCTCCGAAACGGGATGGGAGCCGTCGCCGCATGCGGCGATCAGCGTGGTCTCCGAACTGGTGGTCGTTGGGCTGTGGGCGGTCTCTGTGATCGGCCACCGACGCTCGCGCGCCACGCCTTCCGCAGCCGAAGTGTGGCCCGCGCAAGAAAGCCTGCGCCGCTAGAAACCCTTGGCGATCAGTCGGGTTGGTCGCCGTTTCGGCCGACCAGATACCAGGTATGCATGATGCCCTTGCCCTTCACCTCGACGTCGCCGCGTTCCTCGAAGGCAAAGTGATCGCGAAGTCGTTCGTAAGCCAGCTGCGGCACTTGAATGCGTCCAACGGCAACAGTGGACTCCATCCGGGACGCGACATTGACGGCGTCGCCCCACACGTCGTAGAAGAACCGCTGCGACCCGACTACGCCGGCTACCACAGGCCCGCTGGACATACCGATCCGCAGCGGTACGGCGCGCCCGCGCGAATCAGTCAGTCCGGCAACGGCGTCCGCGATGTCGAGGGCAAGGTCGGCTAGTGCTTCGAGGTGGTCCGGACGCGGTTGTGGGATGCCGCTGACCACCATGTACGCGTCACCGCTGGTTTTCACCTTCTCTAAACCGTGCCGGGTTACCAGCGCATCCAGGCTGGTGTAGAGGTCGTCGAGGAATGCGACCAACTCCTCTGGCGAGGTGTCGCTGGCCCGCTCGGTGTAGCCGGCGATATCCGCGAAAAGGATTGAGGCGTCATCGTATTTGTCGGCGATGACCGAATTCGACCGGTCCTTGAGCCGTTCGGCGATGCTGGCCGGCAGGATGTTGGCAAGCAGTGCTTCGGAGCGCTGGTATTCCTGTTCCATCGCGGCCTCGGCGCTGGCGATCTGGCGCAGTCCGTACCAGACCATCGCGACTGCCAGCACGCCGGCCGCGATGGTGTTGACGATGAATCCCACTGTGACGAACCATGCGGGCTCAGCGCCGGTGTCACGCGGGACGCTGAATTCCAGTGTGATAACCAGGCTTATGCCGATGGCGGCGGCCGCGATGGCGAAACCGATGTGCTCGATACCCACCACCATGACAGCTGCTACGGCTGCGATCAGGAAATAGAACTCAACACCGGTGCCGGTGCCTAAATGCCAGCACACGAAGGTCATCGACAGATAGGCCACCATGATCAAAGCGAGTGGCGCGACCAGCTCGCCGAATCGATACAACGATGGGATGGCCGCATAGAGGGCGACAGTGCCAAGGTTGATAAACCCGATGTACCCGAAGCTGTCACTGAAGATCAGCTGCATGATGCCGAAGCCCGCCGTGACGGAGCCCCCGATCACGGCGACCAGACTGAGCAACCGCTGACGTTGCACAGTGGCCCGGTCATAGTGCCGATTGCGGGCTACCTCGCAACCGGCCTGCACGCGGCGTCCTGGGCGATGGGGCCCGGCGTCGGCGATGCTCGACATTTGACGTGACTCTACTCAACACTCCAGGTGCTGTACTGAACATGACGTTTGTCAGACCGCCGTGACACAATCGAACGTATGTTCGAGTATGCATCGTCGGCGATGGAGCGGTTGCGTGCCGCGGTGCGCACGGAGAATCGGGCGGCAGGCCAGCGGCTGGCCGTCATCGGTGAGCTTGATGTGCTGTGGTTACGGGAGGTCGGGGAGCGGGAGACCTGGTGCACCGACACCCAGGAGGCGATCACCGCGGAGGTGGCTGCGGCGTTGGGGATCACCCAGGGGTTGGCCTCCAGCTACCTCGAGTATTCGCGGGCGATGCGGTTGCGGCTGCCCAGGGTCGGCGAGTTGTTGCGGGCCGGCGATATTGACTATCGGACGTTTCAGACGATCGTCTATCGCACCGATCTGATCACCGATGCTGAGGTGCTGGCTGCGGTCGATGCGGAGTTGGCGATCAAGGTCGCGCGATGGCCGGGGATCACGCAGGGCCGACTGGGCAGTTACGTCGACCGGATTGTGGTCCGCGCCGATCGTGATGCGGTGCGACGTCGTCGTGAACGCCGCGGCGATCGGGAGGTGTCGATCTGGGGCGACGCCGATGGCTTGACCGAGATATTCGGCCGGCTGATCACCACCGATGCCCACGCGGTCGATGCCCGACTGGACGCCATCGCCGCCACGGTATGCGCCGACGACCCGCGCACCCGCAACCAGCGCCGCGCCGATGCCCTGGGAGCCATGGCGGTCGGGGCCGATCGGCTGAGCTGTCGCTGCGGGCAGCCCTGCTGCCCGGCCGCAGCCACGCCCACGCCAAGTCCGGTGGTGATCCACGTGATCGCCGATCAGGCCAGCCTGGATGGCACTGCGCAGACGCATGGCTCGATGATCGGATCCGACGCGCTGATTGCCCCGGAGTTGATCGCTGATTTGGCCGCGTCGGCCAAACTTCGTCCGTTGGTCCATCCCGCCGATGCGCCGCCGGAGCGCGGCTACACCCCGTCGCAGGCCCTTGCCGATTTTGTCCGTTGCCGCGACTTGACGTGCCGGTTCCCTGGTTGTGACAAGCCTGCGATGCGCTGCGATCTCGACCACACCGTCCCGTACGCCGACGGGGGTCGCACGCACGCGTCGAACCTCAAATGCCTTTGCCGCCTTCATCATTTGATCAAGACGTTCTGGGGTTGGTCTGACCAGCAACTGCCCGACGGCACCGTCATCTGGATCTCACCATCCGAGCAGACGTATGTGACGGCGCCGGGCAGCGCCTTCCTGTTCCCCAGTTTGTGCGTACCCACGCAGGTGCTAGAGCCGGTTCCTGACCGGTCGCGGTGTGCCGACCGTGCCGCGATGATGCCCACGCGTCGACGCACCCGCGCCCAGAACCGGGCCAATTACGTTGCCGCAGAACGGCGACACAACCGGGCGGCGCGGCAAGCCACCCAGCACGCCGCCTTTGGCGGACCCGCACCACCGGCCCGGGACGACGAGCCGCCGCCCTTCTAATCGGCCGTCGTCGTTTTAAGCAGAGGCGACGGCGAACAACCGCCATTCGCCGGGAACGCCTTTGAGTTGGTGAGCACCGCGGTCCTCGAACTCAAGCCCCGACCCAATTACCAGGTCGCGTAGCGTGCTGGACACCAGCACGTCGTTGGATCCGGCCAGTGCGCTCACGCGCGCGCCGATGTGCACCGCGATCCCGCCGATGTCATCGCCGCGAACCTCACATTCGCCGGTGTGCAACCCGGCGCGCACCTGTATGCCGAGGGCTTGCACTGCGTCACGAATTGCTATGGCACAGCGGATCGCCCGCTGCGGACCATCGAACGTCGCGAGAAAGCCATCCCCCGACGTGTTCACCTCGCGGCCCCGAAAGCGAGCGAGTTGTACACGGATCACGGCGTCGTGCGCGTCAAGCAGCGCATGCCAGTTCCGGTCACCCATCTCTGCCGCGCGGTGCGTCGAATCCACGATGTCGGTGAACAGCACCGTCGCGAGAACCCGGTCGTCCGGCACCTCGGCCCGCTGTCCGGTGAGGAATTCGGCGATCTCCTGGAACGAATCCCGCCACGGTTCCACGAAGTGGTACAAGTTGCGCCCAGGCAGCTCAACGTATTTCGCGCCACGTATGTGATCGGCGACGTACTTGCCCCACGCCGGGGGGATCATCAGGTCGTCGGCGTGCTGGAGCACGAGAGTTGATACGCGGACGGTCGGGAGCACCGCCCGCACGTCTACCTCGGTCAATAGAGGCAATAAGAGAGCGTAGGTTCGTGGGCTCGCGGCAAGCCGGTCATGTCGCGCAACCGCGGCGCTGATCTCCTCGTTCCACGGCATGTCGGGATTGATCGAAAGCCAGTACTCGCCCGTGCCCCACATCGCTGCCAGGGCAGCGATGATTTCGTCGGGATTGACGCCATCGGTGCGTTCAGCAATCGGATTGGCGTGGCCCTCCAGCACTACGAGCGCGGTGGTGCGAGCCGGATACGTAGCAGCGAATAGTGCACCCGGCGCTAACGCGCCGGGCGGGGTGAGGAGCACTGCTTCGCGGATTTCGAGATCGTCGAGCACCGCAGTGATGCTGTCGGCCCATTGCTCCAAGGTTGGCAGCGCGCCCGGCTCGACAGGATCGGACGCTCCACTGCCCGGCTGGTCGAAGAAGATCACTCGACCGAGCGATGTCATCGCCTCCACCCATCCCTGAAGAGGTGGCAGCTCCGGCAGGTGTTCGCAGCATGTGAACCAATTCGGGACGAACACGATGTCGCGTTCACCCTTGGGCGACGCCCTATAGGCGACGCGCAAGTCCCCGTTCAGCGCATAGCGCGTCTCCGAGAACACCGCAGAAGTCTAAGCCGAGCAGCGGCTCGACCGGTGCGCATCGGGCAGCGTTATGCTGCTCACGAGAATTCTTTAGAGTAATTCGCGCAATCGACATCATTTGCTCAAAACATTCTGGGGCTGGCGCGATCAACAACTGCCCGATGGCACGGTCATTCGTCCAGGACACCCCCTGAATAGTGGCCCGACCTGGGCTAATTCGCCCTGTGGAGGCGGTGACAACGGTATCTTTCGATTTATGCCGCTGCATTACGTCGATCCGCACAAGAAGCGAACGCGCCTATACACGGCAATTGAAAGCTGGGGACGCTCGCGTCCGGGACAGTTCATGGCCCGTCACATCTCCCCTCGCATCGACCCGTGGTTATTCCGCGCGACTCGGGGGCGCTATCCATCGGTCCTTGGCTCGGTGTCCACCGCACCCCTCTTGACGACGGGGGCCAAGTCTGGGCAACCGCGAGAGGTACAACTCACGTACTTTCACGACGGACCAGATGCCATCGTCATCGCCTCAAACTATGGGGAGCCAAAACACCCGCAGTGGTATCACAACCTCAAGGCAAACCCGGAATGCGAGTTCGGCGACGAGAAATTCGTAGCGACGGAGGTCACTGACCCTGACGACTACGCATACCTCTATGGCGTCGCAGGGCAGGTGTACGCCGGTTGGAATGACTATCGCCTCAAGACAGACCCAATTGGCCGTCGTATCCCCGTCTTTCGGCTTAAACCACGCTAGCGGCGGCGTCGACTGCGACGCCCGGGGCGTCGACGGCACGGTCATCTGGACCTCACCCGCTGGACAGACCTACATCACCACCCCCGGCAGCGCCCTGTTGTTTCCGAGTCTTTGCGTACCCACCGGCGCGCCCGACGCGATACGCGACCTAAGACGCTCTGCTGACCGCGCCGCGATGATGCCGAGGCGTCGGCGTACCCGCGCCCAAAACCGGTCCCGTTACATCGCGACCGAACGACAACGCAACCATCAAGCGCGCCAAAGGGTCTCATCGGGACCGGCGCCGCCCACCGGAGACGACGAGCCGCCACCCTTCTAGGAACGCGGACGTTAAGAATCCATCAAGCGGGCGCGGCTACTTTTCGGAGCAGAAAAGTGGAAGGAACCGCCATGAAGAAAGCAATCGTCGGGGCGTTGCTCGCCGGCAGTATCGCTGCCACCGGGCTCGCGGCAGGAGTCGCCCAAGCCGACACGTTCTCTCCCCAGCCTCATTCCTGGTGTCCCGGACAGGGAGTGCCGTACCGCGGCATTGGATGGGACATGGGTGTGTGCCACACCTGGTACATCGTTCCGATGGGCCAGGGCAACGTGCCTTTCGGGGGAACCACCGACGGCAGCTTCGTGCTTGCTGACGTTCCAGCGCCCGTTTTCACGCGGCCGCCCCCGCCGCCGCCACCACCGCCGCACCCCTTCTGCACTCCTCGTGGGGGCCTTTTCATCGTCGGGCCGATCTGCGACGAGATCGGGGTGCACTGACGTAACCGGGTGCGGCTCAGGCGAACCCGGAGATGATCACCGCGTTGCAGTCAGCGGCGGCCTGACGTAGCTTCGCGGCCTTCTGATACTCCTCGGACTCGTACCAGGCGCGCGCCGCGTCCACCGACTCGAATTCCAGCACCACGGTCTGGTCGCCGTGCCAGGTGCCTTCGAGCGTCTCGGCCTTGGTGTCGACGGCGAGGATGTTGACTCCGCCCATCGCCGCGCCGGCGGCCCGGCCATAGGCCTTCATGCCTTCCGGGTCCTTGATGGCCTCGGTGAGAATGACATATCCCTTGGGCATAGTTGACGAAACTCCTTGCTATTTCTCGCTGATGGCCTGTTCGGGACAGCATTGGATGGCCTCCTGCGTGGCCGACTCCAATTCCGCCGGCACCTCAGAATCGATCGACACCGCGTATCCATCGTCGGTCAGGGTGAACACGTCCGGGCAGAGCGTGAGGCACATGCCGTGGCCGCGACAACGCTGGTCATCTACCCACACCTTCATGCCGGTGTGAACTCCAGGTGCAGCTCGGTCAGGCCGCGCAGGATGTACGTCGGAACATATTGGTAACGACGATCATTGGCCGGGCCGTGATGCTGCTCGCTGATCCGGATGTCCGACGTTCGGTCCAGCAGTCGTTCCAGAGCTACCCGCGTTTCGGCGCGGGCCAACGGGGCGCCGGGGCAGCTGTGGATACCGCGACCGAACGAGATATGTTGGCGGGCATTCTTTCTTGCCGGGTCAAACGTAGTGGGGTCATCGAATCGGCGCGGATCGCGGTTGGCGGCGGCCTGCACCACCATCACCGTGGTGCCCGCCGGTAGGTCGACCCCGCCGATGTTGACCGGCTTCCGGTTCAACCGGAAGTCCCCCTTCACCGGGCTCTCGTGGCGCAGCGACTCCTCGATGAAGTTGGGAAGCAGGCTGCGGTCCTTACGCAGCTGCGCCTGGATGTCCTGCCGCTCCCCCAGCGTCTGCAGCGACGCGCCAAGCAGCCGCACAGTGGTTTCCTGACCCGCCGAAAAGACGTTGGCCGCAACGCGAGCGACGTCTCCGACGTCGGGTGTCGCACCGTCCGGAAAGGTGGCGGTGGCGAGGCCGGTCAGCACGTCATCGCGGGGGTTGGCGCGACGGTCGACGACATAATCGGAGAACAGGCCGTAAAGGAATTCCAGCGGACTGTGGGCAAGCGACTCCTTGCCGGTGCCGCCGACACCGCCACCCGAGTGATCGCGGATGCCCCTGACGAACTTGTCGCGGTCCTCCATCGGCACGCCGAGCAGATCAGCGATGACCAGGAGCGTGAACGGGCTGGCGAAGCCTTTGATGAACTCGCCGCGTCCCGGCGCGAGGAAATCGTCGAGCGCCTGGTCGGCGAGCTCCCACATGGCGTCCTCGTTCTCCTTGAGGCGTTTGGGGGTGATCAGCCGCATCAGCAAGGAGCGGTGGTTGGTGTGGGTCGGTGGATCGAGGGTGGGCAACTGGTCGCTGAACGGCAGCTCGTCGCGGTGTTGCTCGATCAGCTCTGTGATGTCGCTGTCTCCCCGACCTTCGAGGGATACCGGAAAGCCGGGGAACGGTCCGGTCACCGAGTTGCACGACGACCACGTCTCGGCGTCGTTCAGCACGGCGCAGGCCTCTTCCCAGCCGGTCACCATCGTGACGTCGTGGTGCTTTTCCTTGGCCACCGGGCATTGCTGCCGCAGCGACTCGTAGTACGGGTAGGGATCCGCGATGAGGTCCTTGCCGCGGAAGAAGTCCAGCTCGGCGGGGTCGTTCACCATCTCGCACCGTTCCAATCTCAATCAGTGAGAATGTGCCTCTCAGAGATGAGTATTAGATTTCCATAGAGCATGCCGCGACGTCAACGCGCTGCAGAAATAGGACGCGCGGCCGGGCTAAAAGGCTGGAATCAGATCGGCCTCGACCAATCGACTGGACATCACCCGGCTGCGGAAGGTCTCGATCGGCCCGATCGAATCCTCGCGGATCGCGGCCGCCGCGAGGGCCTGCGCCTTGAATGCCCGGGCCGCGGCGCTGAGCCGGTGCTCGACCAGCCCGACGCTGTCGTCCAACTCGGCCGGCCACGTCTGTCCCCACAGCGTGACTTCGGTGGCGCCCTGTTCGAGTGCCTGCAGGACGCCGTCGCGCACGCGTGAGTCGCAGTCGAACAGGTCGGCGGCGGCCGCCAGGGTCTGCGGGGGCGGCCGGTGCCCCACCGTCGCCAAGGCGTATTCGAGGTCGACGATCTGGGCGCCGAGAATCTGCAACGGCCGGTCATCGCGAGGGTCGGCGAGCAGAACCGTCACGTCCCAGCCGGCCATCGCCCGGTCGAACAGCCAGCCGCCGGCGAACCGCACCACGTCGGCGACATCCGCGGCGACGACGTCGAGCCGGTATCTCACGCCGGGCTCGGCGGTGCCATGTCGCGGGCCAACGACTCCGAGTACTCCTTGAAGACCTCGCTCAGCGGTATCGAAGGATTGATCAACCATGTCGTCTCCATTCCGGTGATGAAGGCAAGGATTTGCACTGCCTTGACGGTCACATCGATATCCATGCGGAACTGGCCCGCTTCCTGACCCCGCCGAATGAGGGCGGTGATGATGTCGATCGCGGCCTGGTAGCGGTCGGCGAGCCGGTCGTGCAGCGGGGCGTCCGGGTCGACATTCTCGGCCAGCAGCACGCTGTAGGTGCCCACCAATTCGGGCGACCGGTAGAACCGATCGGCGACACCGGCCACTTCCGAGATCAGGTCGCCGGCCCGGTCGGCGTGCGCGTCGTCGTCGGCGTCGCGAGCGTCGAGGACCGCATGCAGCAACTGCTCTTTGGATTCGAAGTGGTGGAGCAGGCCGGCCGGACTGACGCCGGCCTCACCGGCAATCTGGGCCAGCGTCGTATTGCGCCACCCGTTGCGGGTCAGCAGCCGCTGCGCCACAGCCAGAATCCGTTGCTTGCGATCCTCGCCCTTGGCCCGCAGCGAGTCGTACGGCCTTGTCTGGGGCACCGGACTCCTTCGTCCAACCAACTAACTGAACACACAGTAGGTAGGTTGGCCGAGTGTGACAAGGGTCTCAACCGAATTTTTTGCTTCCGTTATAAACCGAGCGACTTGGCGATGATCACCTTCATTACTTCGCTGGTACCCGCGTAGATGCGCGCTACCCGCGCATCGGTGTACAGCCGGGCGATCGGATACTCCATCATGTAGCCGTAGCCACCGAAGAGTTGCAGGCATCGATCTACCACCCGGGCCTGCATCTCGGTGCAGAACAACTTCACCCGCGCCGCATCGGCGGCTGACAACTCCCCCTCGACGTGCAGCGCGATCGCGCGATCCAGCATCGCCTGGCCGGCCTCGACCTCCGTGGAGCACGCCGCAAGCTCGAACTTGGTGTTCTGGAACGACGCGACCGGCTGGCCGAACGCCTTGCGGTCCTTGGTGTACTCGATCGCCGCCGCGATCGCCGAGCGCGCCTGCACCACCGAGCCGACCGCCACGGTCAGACGCTCCTGGGGCAAATTGTGACCTAGGTAGCCGAAGGCCTCACCCTCGTCGCCCAGGACGTTCTCGATGGGGACACGGACGTCGACGAACGACAGTTCGGCGGTGTCCTGAACCTTGCAGCCCATCTTTTCCAGTTCGCGGCCGCGCGTGAAGCCCTCCATCCCGTCTTCGACGACGAGCAGCGTCAGGCCCTTGCGCCGGTTGTCGGGGTCGGTGGAGGTGCGCGCCACCACGATCACGAGGTCGGCCTGGATGCCGCCGGTGATAAACGTCTTGGCGCCGTTGACGATCCAATGGTCGCCGTCCCGAACAGCCGTCGTGCGCATACCCGCGAGATCCGATCCGGTTCCCGGTTCGGTCATCGCGACCGCGGTGAGCAGCGTGCCGTCGGCCAGGCCGGGAAACCAGCGCTTGCGCTGTTCTGCGTTCGCGTAGTGCAGGAAGTACGGCAGGATCACCTCGAGTTGGGTGCGCACCGTGGACAGTGTTACCAGCGCCCGGGCCGCCTCCTCTTGCAGCACAACGTTGTAGCGGTAGTCGGGCATGCCGGCACCGCCGTACTCCTCGGGAATCGCCATCCCGAGCATCCCGAGCGCACCCATCTTCTTGAAGACGTCACGTGGCATCCGTCCGCCCTTCTCCCATTCCGGGTAGGCGGGTACGACCTCCTTCTCGACGAAATCGCGAGCCAGCTCGCGGAACGCCTCGTGGTCTTCGGTGAATAGATCGCGGCGCATGAATTCCCCTGTCAGGCAACAAGTTCTACGATCGTGGCGTTGGCGGTGCCGCCGCCCTCGCACATGGTTTGCAACCCGTAGCGAATGCCGTTGTCGCGCATGTGATGTGCCATGCGGGTCATCAGGACCGCGCCCGACGCGCCGAGCGGGTGCCCCAGTGCGATGGCTCCACCGAGCGGGTTCAGCAGATCTGGGTCGGCGCCGGTTTCGGCGAGCCAGGCCAGCGGAACCGGAGCGAAGGCCTCGTTGACCTCGAACGCGCCGATGTCGGAGATCGAGACACCGGCCTTGCTCAGCACTTTCTCGGTGGCCGGAATGGGACCGGTCAGCATCAGCACTGGGTCCGCCCCGGTCACTGCGCCGGCGGTGTATCGGACCAGCGGGGTCAAGCCGAGCTCGATCGCGATTTCTGATGTCGTCACGAGCAACGCCGCTGCCCCATCGGAGATCTGCGAGGAATTGCCGGCGTGGATCACGCCTGCGTCGTCGAACGCGGGTTTGAGCCCGGCCAGCTTCTCGACGGTGGTG